>NZ_QKTT01000010.1:0-129070 GCF_003234555.1 Curtobacterium sp. MCBD17_019
GGGCGACGGGCTCGGCTTCGGGGTCTGGGTGGGCGACGGGGTCTGCGTCGGCGCGGCGGTCGGAGCCGCCGTGGGCGAGCCGGTCGGCGTCGGGCTCGGGGTCCCCGTGGGCGAGGTGCTCGACACCGGCGGGGTGGACGAGCACGCCGGTGACACGGGCAGGTCGCCGCGGAGCTTCGACCAGTTGGGGCTTCCGAGACCGGTCGCGAGGTCGTAGCCCGCCGTCGCCGGGTACGTGCCGTTCGACCCGCTCGTGACGTCCTGGAAGTCACCAGGGTGGGCGTAGATCGCGGCGTGGATGTCGCCGATGCCGCTCGTGCAGCCGCGGTCCGCGAGGGTGGTGGCGAGCTGCGCCGCCATCATCGGCGTGGACAGGCTCGTCCCACCACCGAGCACCCAGCCGTTCGTGCTGCTGGTGTAGATGCCGGGGCCCTGGTAGGGGTCGGCCTCGGCCGCGATGTCGGGGACGGCTCGTCCCCGGGACGGATCGGCGTTCGTCCCCGCCTGGTACGACGCGGAGTCGAGGCTGGCGTACCCGCCACCGCCGGAACCACTGCTGTTGTTCCACACGCTCTCGGAGAACGAGCCGTCGGCGTTCTCGGTGAGGCTGGTGCCGCCCACGGCGACCACCGCGGAGCTCGCTGCGGGGTAGAGGACGCTGGTCGCCGGGCCGGACAGGCCCTGGCACGACGCCCCCGTGTCGCCGACCGCGGCGAACATGGTCGCGCCCGCTCCGACGATGCGGTCGATGGCGTCCTCGAGTGCTGCGTGCGTGGCCTGGTCCATGTCGGCCTCGCAGGACCCCCAGGACTCGCTGACCGCGGTGATGCCGTGGGCCACGACGTCGTCCGCGATGCGGCTGTAGGCGTCGTACACGCCCTGGGCGTCCTGGTTGACGAAGTAGATGCGCTGCGCTGCCGCGGGCGCGTTCCCGAGGATGGTCTCCTGGTCGAGCGCGACCTCGACCCCGCCGTTCGTGTCGCTCGGGGCGGTCGGGTCCGCTCCGTCGATCGGGATCTGTGTCACCGACGGGACAGCGGTCCCCGCCGCGTTCGCGTAGGTGGCGAGGTCCCCGGCGTTCCAGCCGGAGAACTGCACGGTGGCGATCGTGGTGCCGGCGCCGGCGTTCGCCGAGGCCGAGTAGGCCGTGCGGAAGTCGCTGACGGGCGTCCCCGGCACGCTTGCCGGCACCGCGACGAGCCGCCGATCGAGCCCGAGGACGGTGGTTGCCGCGCCTCCGAAGGACGCCGGCATGGTCAGGTGCCCGACGGGGTGCATCTGCGTGCCGGTGCCGACGACGCGGACGCCGAACACGGCCTCCGCGTCACCCACGGTCCCGCTCGCACTGACGTTCCAGGGCCCCGCGTCGGACACGGTGAACCCGGCGTCGACGAGTGCCGCCTCGACCCGCGCGCGACCCGAGGTCGTGGGGCTCGTCCCGGCGATCCGGCTCCCCCGCTGGTGCGCGGAGAGGCCGTGCGCCCTCGCGGGCAGCTCGCGCAGCGCGGCGCGGTCCCGCGGCGTCAACACGACGGTGAGGTCGACGCGGGTGTCCGCCGGTGTCGCACCGGTGGACGCGGAGCCGGTGGAGGCGTGGGAGGCCGGCACCGTCGGTTCCGGGACGACGGGCTGGAGCCGCGACGCGGACGCGGGCGCGGCGATGCCGATGACGGTCGCCCCGGCGAGCGCGGCGACGACGATGCCGGCGAGGGCTCCCTTCGTCGCTCGGGATCCGGCCCCGGTCGTGTGGGCGGAACGGTGGTCGCCGCGGTTGCCGGTCATGCTGCCTCCCTGTCCGGTCACGCCGTCGGTGGGACTCGCTGGCGTGGGTGCGATGTCGCTCGTCGGCTCGTCGATCGGCGCGACCCCGACGTGCGCCCTCCCCGATGGACGGCAGAACGTGGACGAGGTCTGCGGACACGACTCACCCGTGTCCGCCGACGGTGCCCCGAGCCCCTGTTCGCTCGGTCGACGGCCGGCGCCCACGATACGTTCGGGCGGCGACTCGGCAGTAGTGGTGCCGACTGTTTCACCCTCGAACTGGGACGTCGAGCACCGCACCCGGCGCTGCGCGGAGCTCGCCGGGACGGTCCGCGGTGCGGTCCACCGTCGCGCACCGTTTGTCCCACGTTCTGGGAGGGTCCCCAGAACGCGGGAATTGTCCGCAGCGCACGCTGCCGCATTCCTTGTCTCATGGCCAACCACCACGACCTGACCGGCAGGCCGCGGACGCGATCAGGAAGCGTCAGCACTTCCCTCGCTGTACCCACCGGGTCCTCCCGGCGTCCTCGGACACGGAGGACCTGGGCAGCGATCGCCGTTGCCGTGATCGCGGGCGTCACGCTGACCGGGTGCGTGAGCGGGCCCGGCGCGTCCGGCACCCGCGCCGCGGGCGACGCCGACGTGGCCTTCGGTGCACCCGCCTCCCCGACGGGCGCCGCAGTGGCGGCGCCCGGTGCGGTCAGCGGGACGGTCCGGGGCGGGTCGGCTCCGAGCGAGCGCCCGCAGGTGTCGTCGGTTCCTCGGACTGGAGGGCCGTCCGCCGCAGCAGCGTCGGTGGAAGCCCGGACGACCCGTGGGCCCGCGACCGGGACAGCACCGCACACCGGCGCGCTGTCCGACGCACTCCCTGCCGCACAGCTCGCCGTCGGAGTCCGCGAGCCGGCACCGGCCGCACCGAGCAGCTCCTCGCCCGCCGCGGCACCGAGCAGCCCCTCGCCCGCCGCGGCACCCAGCGCTGCGCCGTCGCCGGCCGCCAGCGCCGCCTCGTCGACCGCCGTGGTGCCCCCGCAGACCCCGATCACCATGATCGGGACCCCCGCGTGGGTCCCGGTGGGCGCCAGTCCGTCCCCTGCCTCCTCGGGGCGCGGGAAGGGCATGTCGCCCGGTGGTCTGTACGAGAACACGATCAACACGATGAGCGCGTCGGCGGCGACCGCCGTCTTCGCCGACATGCGTTCGACGGGTGCGACGTGGGTCCGCCTCGACTACAACTACGCCGGGAACACCACCCGCCACGGTGGCGCGACGACCCAGACGATCACGGCCGCGCGGTCGGCCGGGCTGGACGTGCTCGTCATCCTCGGTGACGGCACCGCGCCGATGCCCGAGTCCGCCGGGTACAAGGCGGCCGGTGGGTGGATGACGTCCTCCGTGACGCAGCTCGCCGCGCTCGGCGTGCACACGTTCGAGATCGGCAACGAGGTCAACCTCGGGGCGAACTGGGGCGGGACCCCGGACCCGGCCGCGTACACGGCGTTGCTCGAGACCGTGTACCCGATGATCCACGCTGCGGACCCGAAGGCGACCGTCCTGATGGCCGGTATGGCGCCCTACGGCAAGGAGTCCCCGACACGGAGCGCGCAGGGCAGCAACTACCACCCGTTCGACTTCATCGACCAGATGTACGAGGACGGGGCGCGCAGCAGCTTCGACGCGCTGAACCTGCACCCGTACGTGTACCCGGCGATGCCGGCGACGTCGGACGGGGGCTACAACGTCCTCTCCGTGCTCCCTGACCTGCTCGCGATCATGTCGAGCAACGGGGACAGCGCGAAGAAGATCTGGATCACCGAGGCCGGGATGCCCACCGGCACCGACGGCGGCTACCCCGCGTACACCGTCGCGCAGCAGCAGCAGACGATCACCCAGCTGTTCCAGGTCGCCGCCAAGTACCCGCAGCTCGGTCCGGTGTTCCTCTACGACTGGCAGGACGGCGGCATCGACGGTGACTTCGGCCTGTACACGTCCGCGCACGTCAAGAAGCCGTCGTACGCGACGTTCGCCGGCATCAGCTACTGACCAGCAGCCCCCGACGGACCCGGCGGCGGTGACGGAGGACCGACCGACGACGCGGTACGGTCGGCGGCGGGATCGACCGCGCGTCCTCAGGCGAGCAGCTGTTCGCTCAGCTTCCACAGGCGCCGTGCGTCGGCGGGGTCACGCATCGCCGAGTTCGCGTCGGCCGGGATGCTGTCGGCGGTCACCGGTCGCTCGACGTCGTCGAGCACGGCGACGTCGTTGTCCTTGAGGTAGACGCCACCGACCCCGTCGAGCCACGGGCTGGCCGCGCCGAACACGATGGTGGCGGCGCCCTGCTCGACCGTCTTCTTGCCCACCTCCGGGTCGATGACGGTGGCACCGTGCTCGTCGACGAGACCCTGCGCGCGGTAGGAGTCGACGCGCCCGGGTGCGTGCGGACCGGGTCCGATGACGACGCCGGGGTGTACCGCGAAGGCCCGGATGTCCTGCCCCGCGGAGCGCCGGTCGAGCTCGACCGTGAACAACACGTTCGCCCGCTTCGACTGGGCGTAGGCCGCGAGGGGGTCGTAGCCGGACCGGAAGTCGAGGTCGTCCCACCGCACGCCCCCGATGCGGGCCGCGCCGGAGGTCACGGTGACGACGCGTGCCCCGTGCGCCGCCCGGAGGGCCGGGAGGAGGGCACGCGTGAGCTGGAAGTGACCGAGGTGGGACGTCGAGAAGGCGAGTTCGTGCCCGCGCGCGTCGAGCTGGAGCTCGGGGGTGAACAGCACCGCGGCGTTGTTCACGAGCATGTGCACCGGCCGTCCGGTCTCGTTCCACCGCGTGGCGAAGGCGTCGATCGAGTCCGGGTCGGTGAGGTCGAGCTGCTCGACGCGCACGCCGTCGATCCCGGCGACCGCCTCGGCGGCGCGGGCGGTGTCGCGGGCGGCGACCGTGACCGACGCACCGGCGGCGGCGAGGGCGCGCGAGACCTCGCGGCCCAGCCTGCTGTGGCCGCCGGTGACGATCGCCTCCTCCCCGGTGAGGTCGACGCCCTGGAGGACATCGGTTGCGGTGGAGGCTGCGGTGAACGGCGTCCCGAGGGGGATCTGCTGCGAGGTCATGCCCTCAGTCTCATCGTCGAGGATCGGACGCGGAATCATCGCGCGTCCTGTTCTCATGCGGCAGAGTACGGACCATGGTCCACTCCGCGCAGAGCGACGCCCTGTCCGACGTCTTCGACCAGGTCGAGGTCCGCGGCCTGATGACCGGTGGCTTCGCGGTCCGCGGTTCGTGGACGTCCCACGGGACGATCAGGCGGCCGCTCAAGCTCGTCGCGCTCGTCGCCGGTTCCGCTCGCATCGTCGTCGACGGACCCGGAGGACCGATCGGGCCCGTCGAACTGGGCCCCGGTGACGTCGTCCTGCTGAACCACCGGACGCACCTGGAGGTCCGGGGTGGCGTCGGCGACGGACCGCCCGCGGAGTTCGTCCCCGACGCGCGCTTCGACTCCATGGCGTTGGCCGCGGCCGACCTCTCCACGGACGACGTCCTCGTCGGCGGGTGGATCCAGGTCAACCCGGCCGGGCAGGCGCTGTTCCGGACCGCGCTGCCCGGTCTCGTGCACGTCCGCGCCTCGGCGCCCGCGGCCGCCCGACTCGCCACCCTGGTGGCGCAACTGTTCCGCGAGGCATCGAGTGGACGCCTGGGGTCCGCGTTCGCCATCCGTCAGAACGCGCAACTCATCCTCCTGGAGGTCCTCCGCGCGTACCTGGAGCAGGAGCGGCCGCCCGTCGGGTGGTTCCGCCTGCTCGCCGACGAACCGCTCGCGCCCGCGCTCCGACTCATGCACGATCACCCCGGCCGGTCCTGGGGCCTCGCCGAGCTCGCACGTGCCGCCGGGATGTCCCGCACGACCTTCGCCGAGCGGTTCCGGTCGGTCGCCGGCATCCCACCCCTCGCGTACCTGTCACGGTGGCGGATGCTGCTCGCGCAACGGGCGCTCCGCGACCCCGACGTCCGCGTCGGTGCCCTGGCCGCGGAGCTCGGCTACGGCTCGGAGAGCGCCTTCAGCACCGCGTTCAAGCGTGCGGTGGGCGTCTCCCCCGCCCACTGGCGTCGCCGCTCGTCGGAGCAGACCGGTGACGCACCGGCACCGGCGATCGCGGCCGGCTGACCGGGTGAGGCGGTGTCAGCGCGGGCCGGCCGCCGTGCCACGGTCCCGGACCCGGGCGACGGCGGATCGCACGAAGCGCGGCACCGGCGACGAGACGGCGTTGACGTACGGCCGCTCGACGGCCCCGAGCGACATCTTGAACCTGCTCACGCCCAGGTCGACGTAGCCGACGAGGTCGACCGCGCTGTGGCCCCGGGCGAGGGACCACTGGAGCATGTCGTGGTACAGCACGGTGCTCGGGTTGACGGCGCGGTGCGCTCGGAGCGTTCCACCCGCCCATCCCGTCACCACGTCGTGGCTCCCCAGCGCGACGAGCACACCGACCGGTTCCCCCGCGACGAGTGCGGTGGAGAGGTAGACGTCGGACCGATCCGCTGCCCAGCGTGCGACGCGCTCGCCGATCTCCGAGGGATAGGGCGAGGGCACGCCCCGGCTCTCGTAGGACTCGCTCAGGACCCGCGGCAGCAACGTCGTGACCTCGTCGGGCAGCGCGGGTCTGACCTCCACCGCGTGACGTCCGGCCGCACGGAGGGCCTGGCGCGCGCCGCGTTTCATGCCGGCCACCAGGGACTCGGGCGAGGAACCGACCAGGTCGATGACGAACGTGCGGTCGGCGCTCCACTCGGATCCGTTGCCGACCAGTGCTGCTTCGCCGGCCGCCGCGACGCCGGGCCCGAAGTCGAACCGGACGACCGGCACCCGGTGCACGAGCTGCCAGCGTCGGAACCGGCGCAACGTGCTCGCCAGGAGCGCCTCGGGCACGAGCGGTCCGACGAAGGGGAACGGCGGATCCGCGGGTCGCGCTCTGCGGGGCGACCGCAGCAGGACGGGGAACACGCCGACCGCACGGCCGCGGTGCTCGACGACCAGGGGCTCGAACCGCCAACCGTGGAGGTCGGTCTGCATCCGGAGCCACGACCAGTCGTGGAACGCGGTGGCGCCCGGACTCGCCGCGACGAGGGCGTCCCACTCGCGCTCGTCGTGGCCGACTCGGAACCGGATGTCCGTTCCCACGGATGACTCCTGACTCCCGCATCGCATCGGCGCGGGCTCGTCCGCAGCGTGCGGACCGATCGGACGGGTCCCACGGACGCGGGTTGTCGAGGTGGGCCCTGCCGGGCTCGAACCGACGACGTCCACGGTGTAAACGTGGCGCTCTACCAACTGAGCTAAAGGCCCCCGCCGCCGGAGCGGCAGGCCCAGTGTACCGAGCGCTCGGGTCCCTTGAGGCTGCGCGGACCGGTCCTCCGTCGACACCCGCCCTACCCCTCGCCCTGGGCAGCTGCAGCCGCGGCGAGGTCCCGCACCACGTCGTACGCGGGCTTCGCGGTCCCGTCGGTGTCGCGGACCCCGAAGTTGTCCTCGGGGTCGCGGGCGCCGGTGTCGAGGTCCTGGTACGAGTAGATGACGATCGGGCCGGCCCACGCACGGGCGCCCCAGATCCGCGCCCCGACCGCCAGGTACCTCGCCTGCTGCGCGTCCGAGACGCCGCGATCGCTGTTCGTCGGGAACCCGAACTCGGTGGCCCACATGGCCTTGTCGGCGTCGCCGTTCGCGACCATGACGGCACGGACGTCCGTCGCACCCCGGAGCCAGTTCCACGCGACGTCCGCGGTCGGTGCGTCCGGCCAGGAGTACGGGTGCATGCCGACCGCGTCGAGGTACGCACCCCCGCCGGCCGCGTAGACGCCACGCAGGAAGTCAGGTGGGGACCACGTGCCGCCCCCGGTCCGGGCGGGAGCGAGACCGGTGGAGATCACGCCGACCGTGACGCCCGCGGCGATCCCCGCGGCACGGAAGGCGCGGGCTCCCGGGACGAGCAGGTCGTGCGTGTACGCCTGCGGTGACATCCCGGTGGTGTTCACCTCGTTGCCGATCTCGACGGCACGCACCCCGGCTGCGAGCATCGGGGGCGAGGCACGGTCCATGAAGGCCGCGAAAGCCGGCCCGCATCCGCCGGGCGCCGAACTCGCCCACCCCGGCACGCCGGTGAGGACCGGGAGCACCGTGAGGCCGTGCGCCGTCGCCGCCCGGTAGACGGCGAGCGTGTGGGTGAGGTCGTACGAGTCCGGACCGGACGGCTCGATCGCCGCCCAGTTCAGGTCGAGCCGGACGATCGTCGCGCCCGTGGCGGCGATCCCGCGGAACAGCGTCGTCAGCCGCGCCGAGCCGAGGGTCATCGGCTGGTCGCCCTGGGTGAACCCGAGTCCCCCCATCCGCCGCAGGGCGTCCCGGGAGGCGCGGGTCGAGCTGTCGACGGCCGTGCCGGACCGCACCTGCGCGCTCGGCGCCGAGGCCGACGCCGACGGGGCGGCCGCGTCGTCCGCCGGGACGGAGCCGTGGTCACCGCAGGCCGACAGGGTCGACGCCGCGCCGGACGTCCGGTGCACCCACACGGCGCCGACGCCGACGAGCACGACGAGGGCCACCCCGCCCGCGACGAGGTACGCCCATCGGTGGCGGCGGCGTGCCCTCGTCGGGCGGTGCGCCCCGTCGCCGGGAGCGTGTGCCGCCATCAGACCTCCGGCACGACGATCGGGGCGACGGCCCCGGATCCGGCAGGCGGGAGGCCCGGTGCGGCGGGCTCGGTGGGCTCGGGGGCGTCGAGCAGCACGATGTCGGACTGGACGTCCGCGTGCCGCGGCATCGCCCGCACGAACACGGTGGTCTGGTACAGGACGGTGACGATCCCCGTCACGACGAACCCCGCGGCGAGGGCGTCCGCCGCGCCGATGAGCGCGGTGAGCAGGACGGCGAGGAGCCCGGCGCCGAACCCGATGAGGGAACCGCGGCTGATGACGCCGACGCGGTCGACGGCCACGAGCGCGACGCTCGTCATGTAGCTCCCGAGGACGCTGAAGCCCATGAACGCGCCGAGCATGAGTCCCGCGAACGCGGGCACCTGGACCTGGCCCGCGGTGAGCAGACCGCTCGCGACGGGCAGCAGCACGGTGTAGACCACCCAGGCCAGCACCGAGATGACGAGGATCGCGGCGAGCGAGCGCCGGAGGGCGCGGACGAGGGCACGTCCCTGCTGGGACGGGACCGCGGCCTGCATGTACTGATGCACCGGCTGCATCGCCATCGTCGCGAACCGCAGGAGCTTCTCGTTGAGCGCGTACAGCGGGAGCTGCGCCGGGATGAACCGCGCGACGATCACGAGCACGAGCGGGTAGTACGCGGCGACGGCGACGGCGACGGCGACGCCGTGGCGCTGTTCGCGGATGACCCGCCACGCGCCGGCCGCGTCGTGGACCCCGCCCTCCGGCCGCCGGACGCCGCCGAGGAGTCGCACGGACACGATGACGAACGCGGCGAGTGCGCCGGCGAGCTGCAGCGCCGAGAAGGCGATGAGCCCACCGCCCAGGGCGAGCGCGCCGACCCCGAGGACCGTCCCGACCACGCGCGGCACGGTGTCGGCCCAGAACAGCGCCACGGGCTCGCGTCGGCCGATGAGGGCCCACGTGCCGGAGAGTCCGCCCGCCGCCATCGCCACGCCGGCGACGACGGCGGCCAGGTGCGCGGTCGGCGCGATGACCCACGTCACGCCGACCGTGATGGCGAGGACGGGGACGAGCACGATCAAGCGGGCGACGATGGAGTCCCAGTAGGCGACGGCGTGCTCGCTCCGCGGCATCATCGCGATGCGGGCGGGCCCGGTGATGCCCCACCCGAACATCGTCAGGACGCTGAGGGACGACCCGACGGCCTGCCCCAGCGCGACCGCGGCCCAGGAGTGGGCGCTCGTGAGGGTGACGATCACGGGGATGGTGACGATGCTCGACGCCCCGGACACCACGACGGTCGCGAAGAACCAGCCGAAGGTGCGGATGCGGCGACCGACGCCCTCGCTGTCGACCCGGGCCTCCCGGCGGGTGCGTCCGTCGGTCTCGGTGGTGTTCACAACGGCCTCCTGGATGGACGGGGTGCGGGAACGGTGACGGGCCCGGTGTCGACGGCGCGGGCGTGTGAGCCCGATGCGCCGAGGACGAGCATGACGATCGACATGGCGGACGTGTACTCCCAGAGCTCGACGAAGAAGAACCCGACGAGGACGCCGATCCAGATCGTCACGGCGAGCGCGGCGCGGCGGTTGCCGCGGCGGCCGGCACGGTACAGCGCGACCGCGACCGCCAGGAACAGGACGATGGCGAGCACGCCGCCCACGCCGAACTGGAGCCACATCGAGATGTAGTAGTCGTCGGTGAAGACCTGGAGCGCGGAGCCCTTCGCCTGCGACGCGGCACCGGCGAATCCCAGTCCGCGTCCGAAGAACCGCGGTGACGCGGCGAGGAGCTGTCCCCAGACCGCGAAGCGCTCCAGGAGACTCCCCGCGTTCCCGAGGCCGACGGCCAGGAACCCGATCACCGCGAGGAGACCCCCGACGGCCGCTGCGACGCGGACCCATCCGGCGACGACGCCGCGGGTCAGGAACACGGCGGCCGCGATCGCGACCACGAACACGACGATGCCCGTGCGGTAGGTGCTGAACACGAGGCACGCGACCCCGGACGCGATCGCGACGATCCGCCACACGCGGTCGCGTCGGGCGTCCTCGAGGGTCCCCCACCAGAGCAGCGCGACCGCGCCGAGCACCCCGGCGAACGCGCCGAGCTGGTAGTTCGTGCCGAACGTCCCCATGGCGCGGAGCGTGGTGCCGATGTTGCGGATGTTCGTGCCGTAGGACAGGCCGGTCAGGGCCAGGAGCCGGTCGGACCCGAGCGCGGACTCGATGCCCGAGACGACGGCGTTCACGGCGAGCAGCGTGGTGAGCACCCGGAGCACCGTCCGGACCGTGCGCGCCGTCATCGTCGATGCCAACAGGGCGACGAGCAGGGGGATGAACACGTACCGCAGGCCGCTCAGCCACTGCGCGGACGGCAACTCGAACACCGCGAGGACGGTCGCGGGCAGGACGAGGGCCACCATGCCGAGCACCGGCCACCCGACGCGTCGGTCGATCCGCCCACGGAGGACGGCGACCAGTGCCGCGAGGATCGTCGCACCGAGGACGGCCATGTTCACCGCGGTGGCGCTGTGCACCGTGAGCAGCAGCGGCAGGGTCACCCCGTCGGCCGCAGCGGCGAAGCAGACCGCCACCGCGGGTACGAGCGCGACGAGCGGCAGCGCCACGAGGAGCACGATCGCGGCGGGTTGCGCCACGGCGGCGGCGCCGAGGCCGACGGCGGCCACGCTGCCGACGCCCACGACGGTTGCTCCGCGGCGACGGGAGCGCAGGGCCTCGCTCGTGCTCATGCCCCGGACGGTGCGGTCGCCGCGATGGACCGGCGGGCCGCCGCGTGCGCGGACGGGACCCGGACGTGAGCGGGGACCCGGACCGCCACGACGCCGAGGACCTCCTGCCCGCTCGTCCAGAGCCGCTCCACCACGGCGCTCAACGTCGGCGTGGTGACCTCGCCGATGCCGACGACGAGCACCACGGCGGTGGCGATGCGGGCGGCCGCGAGGGCCTCACTGAAGCCGTTCGCCGGCGGCGTGTCGACGAGGACGACCTCGGCGCTGCCGTGCAGATGGTCCACGACCGGCTGCAGGTTCCGGGCGGTGAACACGTCGCCCGCATCGGACCCGCGGCCGCCGGGGACGACACTCAACGCGGGGAGCGACGCCGGGCGGAGCAGGACGTCCGACAACTCGGCACGGCCGTTCACGACGTCCACGAGGCCACGCTCTCCGCGCACCGCGAGTCCGGCCTGGAGGTCGGACGACCGGAGGTCCATGTCGAGCACCGTCGTCGGGACACCGGCACGGGCGAACGCCGTCGCCACGTCGGCGACGACGGTCGTCACGCCCTCGCCCGTCGTGCTCCCGAGGAACGTGATGGTGGGCCGGTCGCCTGCCCGGGCGAGGAGCGACTCGCGGAGGTCACGGACGGCCTCCGTCCACGCGGGGACCGACGACCGGTCGTGCCAGGCGCGGGCCGGGAGGCGCGGGAGCCGTCCGATGACCGGTGCGTCGGCGATCGCGGCGGCCTGCTCGGCGCTCCGGACCCGACGGTCGGCCGCGCCGAGCGCGAGCGCGATGCCGATCCCGACGATCAACCCGGCCACGAGCCCGAGGAGGACCACGACGAGTCGCCCGGGGCTGGTCGGACCGGTCGGGGTGGTCGGCACGCTGACGGTCGAGAGCCGGAGGTCCGCGGGCGTCGTGTCCCCGGACGCCCCGGCCGTGGCGGTGCTGGTACCCGCCGCGCTCGTGGGTGAGAGCAGGTCGGGTGCGACCTGGATGAACCGGTTCGTGACCGCCGCGGCGAGCGCACGGGCGGCGCGCGGGCTGCCCGCGTCCGCCGTGACGGTGATGATCGCCGTGTCGGTCCCCGCGGTCGCCGAGACGTCCTTCGCCAGGGCGGCGACCCCGGTCGACAGGTGGAGCTGTTGGATGACGGGCTCCAGCACCGACGAGCTCGTGATCGCCGACGTGTAGGTCGGCAGGACCTGGCTGATGTACGACGCGCCCTGCAGGCGGTCCGTCGTGCTGCCGCTCGAGCGGATCGTCACGAGCACCTGCGACGACGAACTGTACGTCGGGCTCGCGGTGGCGCTGTAGACGGAACCGCCCACGACGCCGAGGACGACGGCGACGAGCACGAGTGCCCAGTGCCGGAGGACGGTGCGGACCGCGTCGGGTGCGCTCATCATGCGTGGTGCTCCTCTCGCACCCGAGCGGCCGGAGTGACGGCGGCTCGGAGCGACTGTTCGAATCGGTCCTGGTCGATGATCCCGGTCTCGTCCCAGAGGGCGATCGAGGCCTCGGACCCGACCAGCGACATCTGGACGTACGGGTTCGCGACGTGCCCCGGGTGCACGAGGATCGTGCCCAGGAGCGGGGTCGCACCCGGTCGCCAGACGGCGTCCGGGATGAGTGAGGGGAAGACGGAGAGGGCGACGTCGAACTGCGTGCGGATGACGTCGCCGGACGGGATCGGGAAGGGGTGTCGCACGCGGTCGCGGACCAGGCCGACGACGTCGCCGACGAGGGCCGCGAGCGGTGCCCGCGTCTCGATCGCCCGGCGGACCTGCTCGTGCACCGATGCCGCGTCGCGTCGCATCGTCCGGAGCCGACCGATCGGGTACGACGTCGAGAACGGGCCCTGGACCCGCTCGCCGCGGGGCGCCCAGCGGCGGAGGTCGACGTTCATCCGGATGGTGAAGTCGGTCGTCGGCGGGACGGCGTCGGCGATGGCGTCGAGCACGGCGGCCGACAGCTTCATGCCGCGCGTGGTGCGGCGCCCGGCTCCGTCGACCGCACGGGCGTCGAGCGTGCGCAGTTCCTGTTCGTCGAGCTGGACGGTGCGGAACCCCCGGAGGCGCCGTGCACGGTCGACGGCGAGCCCGCCGGGTACCTGGGGGTCGGGTGGCACCTGTCGCTCCGCGTCCCGCCGGGCCGCCCGCGCGAGACGGAGCGGGCCGGGACGGTCGAGCCCGGCGACCCGCATGGTGGCGGCCAACGGCCGCCGGGTCGGCGGGCGCACGGTGCGCCCCTCCGGCTCACCCGCGGCGATCGCGAGCACGCGCCGGATGTGGTGGCCGCTGGAGGCGCCGTCGAAGAGGTCGTGCGGCACGAGGACCGCGATCAGTCCGCCGGACACGAGCATCCGGATCGGGAGGACCGCGTAGCCGGCGTCGAGGAGGTGCGTCGCCATCTCGGCCGGTTCCAGGCCGTCGACGGCGACGTCGAGGACGTCGTCCGCGAGCGAGTCGGCGGCGCGGCGGGAGACGTGCCCCCAGGCCCGGTCCGGACGGTAGGCGCGACGGAGCTCGCTGCCGTCGTCGCTGATCAGGTGTCGGTGGAGGGCGTCGGGCAGGGCGTCGATGACGTCCTCACGGACGGGACCGAGGACCACGACCAGGTCGAGTTGGTCGTGGAGCCGCTCACGAATGGGCATGGGTGGGCGCCGTTCGGGTATGGAGCCGGGCGTTCGGGTACGCCACCGTCGGTTCGCTCGACGTCAGGCTGCGGGGTTTCGGGTCCTCGCCGCGAGTCGTGCCCTGGGTTCGGGGTCCGGGGCACCGTGGTCGTGACGCCGGTTCGGGGCGGCGTCAGCGGGTTGACTGGCTCGTCGTGGCTGCGACAATAGCGACGCTCAGCGCCGATGTCCAGTACCCGTCCGGCTCGTGCGCCGACCCTGACCCGAACCCGAGAAACGCGAGACCCGAATGTCGCACCTCCCGACCATCTCCGTCGTCGTCCCGTCCTACCGACGCCTCGACCGCCTGTCCGACATGCTCGACCACTGGCTCCGACAGGACCTCGACGAGCTCGTCGTCGTGCTCGACGGCCCGCACGACGGGGCGGAGGCCGCGCTCGCCCGGGCGACGGCGGACCCCCGCATGCGCCTCATCACGCTCCCCGAGAACCGCGGGAGGTCGATCGCGCGCTCGGTCGGGCTCGAGGCCGCCACCTGCGACGTCGTGCTCGTCGCCGACGACGACGTCCTGCCGCTCGAGGGGCTGGTCGAACGCCACCGGGCCTTCCACGCGGAGCACCCCCGCAGCGCCCTGCTCGGCTACATGCCCGTGCGTCTGACACCCCGTCGGGGCCGCGACGAGGCGGCGACCCGCATCTACGCCCGCGACTACGAGAACCAGGTCGCGGTCTGGCGCACCGGGGACGCCATGACGCTGCTCACGTCCTTCTGGGGTGGCAATGCGAGCATCCCCCGCGACCTCTACCGCGAGGCCGAGGCGTACCGGCCGCCGGTGGAGCTCGGCTACAACGAGGACCTCGACCTCGGGCTCCGGCTCGCGGCCATCGGCGCGGGCGCCGGCTTCGACGAGCGTGCCGCGGCTCGGCACCTGCACACCCGGGGCATCGACGCGTTCGTCGCCGAGTGCGTCGTGCGCGGCGAGGCCGTCGCGGATCTCGAGGACCTGTGGCCGGAACTCCCCGGCCAGCTCGGTGACCTCGTCGTCGTGCCGGCCACCCACGGGCGCCTCGGGCGGATCCAGCAGCACATCGGCGACCGCGACACGCCCGGGACATCCGAGTCGATCATCCGGATCGCGTACCGAGTCGCCGGCGTGTTCCGCGCGTGGCGCCTCCAGGACGCCCTGGCCCGGTTCCTCCGCCGTGCCATGGCGATCCGGGGGTACCGACTGCGCCGCGCCCTCCACCCGACGCCGGTCGGCTGACCGACGGCGACACGCCGCTGGACGCCCGTCCGGGTCAGGAATCCCGTCACGGTTGCTTGACGCTCGCGAGCCGGGGCAATACCGTGACCAGCACGCGGAACCCGAATCCGCTCGACCCTCGGTTACCCGGCCAGGATCGACCCTCCGACTGCTCAACCGCGTCGTGCCCCGAACACGACCGCGGACCCGTCGTTCCCGAAGACGACGAGTGCGTCGGCGATCGTCGTCCCCGAACGGATCGCCGTCGGTCACCTGTTGACCCGAAGAGCAGGCTCACCCATGTCGAATGCAGTGTTCGACGCGCCCGGCAACCCCGACCCGGACGCGCCCACCGCTGAATCCCCCATCTGGACGGATGCCCCGCACGCCGTTGCGGTGCCCGACCGGTCCGCCGAACGGCTCCGTGCCGTGGTGGGTCTGACGGACGCCGTGCTCGTCGTGGCGGCACTCGGA
The DNA here is from genome assembly GCF_003234555.1 of Curtobacterium sp. MCBD17_019. Classification (NCBI taxonomy): domain Bacteria; kingdom Bacillati; phylum Actinomycetota; class Actinomycetes; order Micrococcales; family Microbacteriaceae; genus Curtobacterium; species Curtobacterium sp. MCBD17_019. The sequence continues at coordinate 15,520 of NZ_QKTT01000010.1, forward strand.
GCCTCGATGCTCGTACCCGACCTCTCCCGCTCCACGATCTCCCGCATCGCCCTGCTCGCAGGTGTCGCCGTGGTCTGGATCGTGTGGCTCGCGGTGTTCGAGCGACGTGGCCTCCTCGGGCTCGGCAACGGGAACCACGGTGCGGGGGCGATCCTCACCGCGACGGCTGCGTCCGTCGCGACCCTCGCCCTCGCATCGTGGTCCACCGGGATCGACCTCCGTGGCGTCGGCCTCCCCTGGGCCGTCGCCGCGGGGGTCGTCCTCCTCCTCGTGGCCCGGCTGTCCTGGGTGCGGTGGATCCGACGGGAACGACTCGCCGGCCGCCTGCGCCGCCGGATCGTCCTCGTCGGCTCCCCCGCAGGCATCGCCGAGGCCACCGCACACCTCACCAGCCGTGTCGCCGCCGGGTGGGACGTCGTCGCATCGGTCGTGCCCGCGCCCGACGCCCTCGACGTCGACCTCCCCGTGCGCGTCGCCGAGGCGCTCGACGCGACCGGGGCGGACCTCGTCCTCGTGACCGGGGCCGACGCCCTGACCGCGGACCGGGTCCGGAAGCTCAGCTGGGACCTCGAACACCGCGCGTGCGAACTCGTCGTCGCCCCGACCATCGTCGACGTCGCGACCGGGCGGCTCCGGAGCGAACGCATCGCGGGTCTGTCCGTGCTGCACGTCGCCGCGCCCACCTACACCGGGCCGCAGCGCGTGGTGAAGCGGGCGACGGACGTCGTGGGCTCCCTCCTGTTGCTCGCGGCGCTCTCGCCGCTCCTCCTCGTCGTCGCGATCGCGGTCCGGACCACGAGCGCCGGCCCGGTGTTCTACCGGCAGGAGCGGATCGGCGCCGGGCACCAGGCATTCGACATCCTCAAGTTCCGCTCGATGGTGACCGACGCCGACGCCCACCTGCACAAGCTCCTGGCGGCGCAGGGCACCAGCGACCGGCCCCTGTTCAAGATCGCGGACGACCCCCGGCTGACCCGGATCGGGGCGTTCATCCGCCGGTACTCCATCGACGAGCTGCCCCAGCTCGTCAACGTCCTCCGCGGCGACATGAGCCTCGTCGGTCCCCGCCCCCAGCGGCCCGCCGAGATCGCCCTCTACGACGCCAGCGCACACCGACGTCTCAAGGTGCGCCCCGGCATGACCGGCCTCTGGCAGGTGAGCGGCCGCTCCCGCCTGTCGTGGCAGGAAGCCATCCGCCTCGACCTCGACTACGTCGAGAACTGGTCCCTCGCCCTCGACCTCGGGATCCTCTGGCGCACCGCTCGTGCCGTCGTCGGTTCCGACGGCGCCTACTAGGAAGGAACGACGAGTCATGCCCGGACTCATCGTCCACGAGTGGATCGGCCGTTCCGGCGGGTCCGAGAAGGTCCTCGACGCCTTCGCCCGCATGTACCCGGACGCGGACGTGTTCTGCCTCTGGAACGAGGCGCCCGACCGCTTCGCAGCCGGACGGGTCACCGAGAGCCTCCTCGCTCGCACCCCGCTCCGCGGTCGCAAGGCCCTGGCGCTCCCCGCGATGCCCGCCGTGTGGCGTCGGCTCCGCGCCGAGGGGTACGACTGGGTGCTGTCGAGCTCGCACGCGTTCTCGCACCAGGTCGTCGCCCACTCGGCCGTGCCCGCCGACCGGCACTTCGCGTACGTGCACACGCCCGCCCGGTACGTCTGGACCCCGGAGTTCGACGGCCGCGGGAACGGGCTCGCGAGCCGGATCGCCGCCGTGCCGCTCCGCGTGACCGATCGGCGCCGCGCTGCGGCCCATCGGAACATCGCGGCGAACAGCGCCTTCGTGCAGGGCCGCATCCGCGACACCTGGGGCAAGGACTCCCGCGTGATCCACCCGCCGGTCGAGGTCGCCGACCTCCAGGCCGTGTCCGACTGGCGGGCCGTGCTCGACGACGACGAACGCCGCGTCCTCGACGCCTTACCGGCCGGTTACGTGCTCGGTGCCTCCCGGTTCATCCCCTACAAGCGACTCGACCTCGTGATCGCGGCCGGCGAGGCCGCCGGGCGTCCCGTCGTGCTCGCCGGGGGCGGCCCGGAGCAGGCGGCGCTCGAGGCCCACGCCGCGGCGGCGCGTGTGCCCGTCCGGTTCGTGCTCGACCCGTCCGACCGGCTGCTCCGGGCCGTGATGGCGCAGGCGGCCGTGTACGTGTTCCCGGCCGTCGAGGACTTCGGCATCATGCCGGTCGAGGCGATGGCGCTCGGCGTCCCGGTCGTCGTCGGACCGACCGGCGGCGCGACCGAGTCGGTCGTCGACGGCGTCACGGGCGCGGTGGCGTCCGGCCTCGGCGCGCACGAACTCGCGGCCGCCGTCGACCGTGCCGTCACGGTCGACCCCGACGCCTGTCGCCGACGGGCGCGGGACTTCGGCGCCGAGCGGTTCGCCGACGAGGTGCGGGACTGGATGCTCCCGGTCCTCGCCGGTGGCACGGCGGCGGCGCTCGTCACGGCGGGCTCCGGCGTGCCGATCGCCGCGGCCGCGACGTCCGCCCCGGCCTGGTCGGTGACCCGGCACGGCGTGACCGCCGTCGCGAGGGACGAGCCGGCCGACACGGCGTCGGCCCCGCTCCGCCCCGGTGCGCGGCGGTCCGAGCACGACCTCGACGACGAGCCCCTCCTCGCGGTGCCGGTCCCCGGCCGCGGGCCGCGCACCGGCCGCCGCGGTCGGCGCTCCCCCGTCGGCGCCCGCATCGTCGTGAACGGCGCCTTCCGCACACAGCGGGTGACGGGGCAGCAGCGGTACGCGACCGAGATCGCGGATCGGCTGTCGGGCCTCCCGGACGTCCGCGAGACCGCGGCCGGCACCGGTGGGGACCGTCCGATCGCCGCCTGGGCCCGAGCCCAGTCCGCCGGCGTCGGCCGGTCCGCCGACGAGTACCTGCTCACGCTGACGAGCCGCGGTCCCGCGCTCGCGGCCCGGCACGTCGTCGTCGTGCACGACCTGTTCGTCCTCGACCACCCGGAGTGGTTCAGCCGGCGGTACGTCGCGACGCACGCGCCGGTGCTGCGGACCCAGCTCCGCTCGGCCGCCCTCGTGGTCGCGGTGAGCGAGCCCATCGCGGGGCGCGTCCGGGCCCTGCTCGGCCCGGGCACCCCGGTCGTCACGGTGCCGAACGCGCCCGCGGACCCGTTCCGCCCCGGCCTCGCGGTGCCCGAGTCCGCCGGTGCGCGTGAGGCCGCCGGACGGTACGTGCTCGCCGTGGGCAGTGACGACCCGCGCAAGAACACCGCCCGGCTCGTCGCCGCGCACGCCGCGCTCCCGGAGGCCCTGCGGACGACGCACCCCCTCGTGATGGTCGGCGGCGGGAGCGCGATCTACGCGCGCACCGACGCGGACGACCGTGGGGCGCTCCGCCTCGGGTACGTCGACGACGCCGAGCTCGCCCGCCTCTACGCCCACGCCGCGCTGGTGGCGTTCCCGAGCCTCGACGAGGGCTTCGGCCTCCCCGCCGTCGAGGCGTTCGCCGCCGGATCGGACGTCCTCGTCTCGGACGTGCCGGCCCTGCGCTGGGTGTGCGGTGACGACGCCACCTACGTGGACCCGACCTCGACCGACGCGATCCGCGACGGGCTCGCCGCCGCGCTCACCGGGCCGACCCCCGCCGACGAGCGCGGCCGCCGGGCCGCGACGATCCGCGACCGGTTCTCGTGGGACCGCAGCGCCACGCTCCTCCACGACGCGGTGACGCGCCTGGTCCGGGCGGGAGGCGCGGCATGAGGATCGCACATGTGTCCAGCTCCCTGCTCAGTCCACTGGGCGGCGCCGAACAGTACTGCCTCGCGCTCGCCGGAGCACAGGTCCGTCGCGGGCATGACGTCACCGTCGTCACCGGATGGGTCGACGACGGGGCCCGCGCCCTCGTGGCCGCGACGGGCGCACGGCTCGTCGTCGTGCCCGGACGCCGTCCCTACTCCCCGGACCGCCAGGGCACGGGCCGCCTCGCCCGGGTCCGGTTCCACGCGGCCGAGCTGCGTGACTCCCTCCGTCCGACGGCCATCACCCGTTTCCTCGAGGACGGCGGGTTCGATGCCGTGCACGTCCACCGGTTCTCCGGGTTCGGGGCCGCACCGTTCCGGCTCGCCGGTCCGCGGGTGGTGCACACCGCGCACGACTTCACGCTCGTCCACACGTCGGCGTCCCTGACGCGCGGCGACGCCCCGATCGACCACGTCGGTCGGGTCCAGGGGCTCCGATCGCGCGTCGTCGCCGCTGCCATCCCGCGCGACGCGACGCTCATCTTCCCCAGCGAGCGCACGCGCGACCGGCACGCGGAACGCGGTTTCCGACTCGACGCCCACCGGAGCACGGTGCTGCCGCACGGTTGGTCGGCGCCCCGGGACGCCCCGCCGCGGAGCGAGTCCGACGTGCTCCGCGTCCTGTTCCTCGGCAAGCTCGCCGAGCACAAGGGGATCCCGCTGCTGCTCGAGGCGTGGGGCGCCGGCGTCCCGGGCGCCACGCTCACCGTCGGCGGTGACGGCCCCCTGCGCGACGCCGTGTCGGCGGCCGACGCGGTGGTCGCTGCCGGCTGGCTCGACGAGGCCGGGCGGGCCCGCGCCCTCGCCGAGACCGACCTGCTCGTGATGCCGAGCCGGTGGGCCGAGAACTTCCCGATCGTCGTGGCCGAGGCCCTGCTCGCCGGGGTGCCCGTCCTCACCACGACCACGGCCTCACCCCCGCTCGTCGTGGACGGCGACAGCGGCCTCGTCGTGCCGCCCACCGCCGCCGCGCTCCGGGGCGCGATCGAACGACTCGTCGACGACCGCGCGCTCCGCGCCGCACTCCGCGCGGGAGCGACCCGTCGCGCCGAGGAACTCGACATGGACCGGCACGTCGACCGGGTCCTCGAGCACTACGGAGCGTCCGCATGAGCCCCCGCATCCGGGTCGGCACGGACATGATCGCCGTGCAGACGGTCGCCGCGAGCATCGACCGGTTCGGCGACCGCTACCTCGACCGCATCCTGTCGCCCAGGGAGCGGCTCCAGTGCCACGACGAGCCGCACCGCGTCGCCGCGCGCTTCGCCGGCAAGGAGGCCGTGGTCAAGCTGCTCCGCCCGGCTCCCGACGAGCCGGTGCTGCCGCACGACGTCGAGATCCTCAGCCTGCCGAGCGGCGCACCCGTCGTCCGGCTCCACCGCGCCGCCCGTGACCGATCGGTCCGCGAACGGCTCCAGTCCGTGAGCGTCTCGCTCACCCACGAGGGCGGATTCGCCGCCGCGACCGCCGTCTCCGTCATCCGGGGGAAGGAACACCAGCCAATGTCCACGATCATCCGCGAGGTCCTCGAGCGCCACGGCCACCTCTCCGTCCCCGTCGCCCAGGTCCTCGACACCGACGACCTGTACCAGGTCGGCTTGACGTCACACGCGACCATCACGGTCATGCTGGCCGTCGAGGAGGAGTGCGACATCGAGTTCCCCGACGAGGCGCTCACCCGCAGCACCTTCGCCACGATCGCGTCGATCGAGGCGGTCGTCCGCGCTCAGGCGGTGGCAGCGTGACGGTCCTCCCCGACGTCCGCGCCACGGACGTCGTCTCCCTGCACGACCGCGCGGTCGAGGCCGCGGGTGTCGCCGCCGAGTGGGCGGACCGGATCGACGCCGAAGGACGGTTCCCGAGCGAGTCCGTGGCGGCGCTGCGCCGACTCGGACTGCTCGCAGCGGTCCTCCCGGTCGATCTGGGCGGCGAGGGCGCCACGCTCACGGAACTCGCCGACGTCGCCACCGTCCTCGGCGGTGCCTGCGCCTCCACGGCCATGGTGTTCGCGATGCACGTCGGGCAGGTCGCCACGCTCGTCCGCCACGGCGGCACGAGCGTCGCCGCCGCCCGGCTCCTCGCCCGGGTCCGGGACGAGGGCGCCCTCATCGCGTCGGCCACGACCGAGATCACGACCGGCGGCGACACCGGATCGAGCGGCTGCTCGGTCGAGGCCACCACCTGCGGCGTGCGTCTCGCCAAGGAGGCCCCGGTCATCTCCTACGGTCTCCATGCCAGCGCGGTGCTCGCCACCGCGCGCCGGATCCCGGACAGCCCGCCGTCCGACCAGGTGCTCGTGGTCTGCCCGGCCGAGCGCACCGAACTCGTGCGTCGGAGCGGCTGGGACACCCTCGGCCTCCGCGGCACAGCGAGCGAGGGGTTCTCGCTGACCGCCGAGGTCGACGCGGACCACGTGCTCGCCCAGCCCTTCGCCGAGATGTCGGCGCAGACCATGACGCCGGTGTCGCACGTGCTCTGGGCCGCGGCCTGGCTCGGCATGGCCCGGAGCGCCACCGAGACCGCCCGCGCGTCGGTCCGTCGCGCCGCCCGCAAGGCCCTCGGCACCACCCCGCCCGCAGCACTCCGCCTCGCCGAGGTCGAGCTGCGCGTGCAGTCCCTGGCCGACACGATCGAGGCGTCCGCGCGACGGTGGGAGGCGGCGGCGAACGAGCCCGCCGTGCTCGAGTCCGTGGCGACGGCCCGCTGGGTCAACGGCCTCAAGGTCACGGCGAGCGAAGCCGTGCTCGACATCGTCTCCCGCGCGCTCGTGATCACGGGCATCGCGGGGTACCGGCTCGGAGACCCGTCGAGCCTGGGTCGGATCGTGCGCGACGCGCACGGCACCGCCCTCATGGTCGGCAACGACCGCATCCTGCACCACAACGCCAAGATCGCAACCATCAGCAACGGAAGGTCGAACCCGTGACCGACACGACAACAGCACCGGAGACCACCGACCTCGACGCCGCCCGCCTCGCGTTCCGCGACGAGCTCGTCGACGCCGGCCTCCTCGTCCCCGCCGGGGAGCCCGGCCTCTTCGGCCGCAACGGCACGTTCGACGACGTCGTCGACGCCGTCGACCGGTACATCACGCTCGGGTTCGCCGAGCTCGCCCCGGAGCGGATCCGCTTCGCCCCGGTCATCGCCCGGTCCGCCTTCGAGCGCACCGACTACGTGGCCTCGTTCCCGCAGCTCACGGGTGCCATCCACACGTTCACGGGCTCCGACCGCGACCACGCCGCGCTCCTCGCCGCGCGTGCCGCGGGCGAGGACTGGGACCGGTTCCTGCACCCCGGCGAGACCATGCTCGTGTCCGCCGTGTGCCACCCGCTCTACGACCACCTGGCGGGCCAGCAGGTCGACGGTCGCGTGTTCGACGTCGTCGGGTACACGTTCCGCCACGAGCCCTCCGACGACCCGATGCGGCTCCAGTCGTTCCGCATGCACGAGTTCGTCTACGTGGGCGGCGAGGACGACGCCAGGACCTTCCGCAACACGTGGAGCGAGCGCCAGGCCGCGATGCTCGCCGCCCTCGGGCTCGACGTCACCCGCGTCCCCGCGAACGACCCCTTCTTCGGCCGCGCCGGCAAGTTCCTCGCCGCGAACCAGCTCACCGACGAGCTGAAGATCGAGGTCACCGTCCCGATCTACCCCGGGCTCTCCGACGGCACCGCGATCGCCAGTGCGAACAGTGCGGCCGACCACTTCGGCGCGCCCTTCGGGATCACGACCGCGGACGGCACCGTCGCCCACACGTCGTGCATCGCGTTCGGCATGGAGCGGATCACGCTCGCCCTCTTCCGCACGTTCGGGACCTCGCTCGCCGACTGGCCGGTCTCGACGCTCGACCAGCTGTCGCTGCGCTGATGCCGGCGCTCGACACGTGGCTCGGCGGTGGGGCCGTGCTCGCGACCGTCGAACGCCCCACCCGGCCCGGTTCCACCGGGGTCGTCGTCTGCCCACCCTTCGGGCACGAGCACGTCCTCGCCTACCGGACCGAACGCCTCCTCGCCGCGCGACTCGCGGACCACGGCATCGCCTCCGTGCGCTACGACCACCCCGGCAGCGGGGACTCCGTCGTCGCCGCGACCGCGACGTCCCATCGTGACGGCGCACGGCTCGCGGCGGAGGCGCTGCGCACCGCCGGCTGCACCCGAATCGTGTACGTCGGCCTCGCGTCCGGGGCCCTCGTCGCGGCCGCGGCCGCCGACGACGACCCGGACGCCGCGGGGCTCGTGCTCTGGGACCCGCCGCGGTCCGGACGCTCCTGGCTCCGCGCGGCACGGGCACTCGCCGCGGTCTCGGTGGCGGGGATCGACACCAGACCCGGATCGGCGGTCACCACCGCCCACGACGGCACGGTCACCGTGGTGGGTGCCGACATCCCCGCCGACCAGGCAGCGGCGATCGGGGCCCTCGGGTACCCGACCGGACCGGCCGACCGCATGCCCGTGCTCGTGGCGGTGCGGAACGACGGGGACCGCCGTGTCCCGGCCGGGTACGACCGGGACGGCATCGACATCGTGCGGGTCGACGGGCACGAGGCGCTCCTCGGCGTGTCGAGCCTCTCCGCGCGCATCCCCGCCGCGAGCGTCGACGCCGTCGGCGAGTGGGTGACCCGCCGTGTGCCGCCCGAGCCCGTCGCGGCGCCGATGGAGCTCGTCCCGACCGAGCGGGCGGTCGTCGACCAGGACGTCGAGGAACACCTCGTCCGCATCGGACCGGACCACCTCTTCGCCGTCGACACCAGGCCACGGCACGGCGACGACGCCCCGACCGTGGTGCTGCTCAACGGTTCGTCCGAACACCGCATCGGCGTCACGCGCCTGCAGGTCGCCCTCGCTCGACGACTCGCCGCGGCCGGCATCCGGTCCGTCCGTGTCGACCGTCGGGGCACGGGCGAGACCGGACCCGTCGCCGCCGACGAGCCGAGCCTGCTCTTCACCCAGGAGTGGATCGACGACGTCAGCCACGTCCTCGACCACCTCGCGCTCCCGGCCGACCGGGTCGGGATCGTCGGACTCTCGGTCGGCGGGTGGTTGGGCCTCCGGGCCGCCGCAGGCCGTGCCGGGTTCGTGGTCGGCCTCAGCCAGGCGGACTACCGGTCCCGCCCCGCAGCACCGGGTGCCGTCGCGGCCGAGGACGCGGAGGCACGGCCCCACGTCCGCACACGCCGCGACGCGCTCGTCGCCGCCGTCAAGCGGCACCTGCCGTACCGCGTGGCGTTGGCGCTGGCCCGGCGTGGACACCTGCAGTTCGTCGAACCCGTCGTCCGCGGGCCGCTCGCGGCCGGCACCGACGTGACCCTCGTGCTCGGTCCGGGCGACGGCGCAGTCTTCCGGGCACGGGGCGGCGCCACGGCAGCCCACCGGCTCGCGCACCTGCCCGGGACGCTCCGGGTCGTGGAGCTCCCCGAGGCCGACCACGCGATGTTCGGTGCCGCGACGCGCGAGGCGGCCACGGAGGCCGTGCTCGCCACCGCCGTCGCGGCCTTCGTCCAGGACCCGTCCGTCCGGCAGGCCGTGGGCGTCTGACGACCGAGGGGCCGTGCCGGGTCGGCACGGCCCCTCGGCGCACGGCCCCTCGCCGCACGGCCCCTCGCCGCAGGGCTCAGGCGGCGGCGGGTGCGGGCGTCAGGCGATCGAGCGCGGCTCGGTACTCGCTGACGTCGCGTGCGAGCCCCGGCTCGGTGATGATCGAGGCGCGGATCCGACCGTCGGTGTCGATGACGAACGTCGCGCGGTTCGCGAAGCCCTTCTTCTCGAGGAAGACCCCGTACTCCTTGCTGACCGCACCGTGCGGCCAGAAGTCCGCGAGCAGCGTGAAGTCGTACCCGTTCGAGTCGGCGAACGAGCGGAGCGTGGCCTTCGAGTCGACGCTGATGCCGATGAGCTCGACGCGGTGGTCGGCGAACATCGCGATGTTGTCGCGGAGCGCGCAGAGCTCGCTCGTGCAGGTCGAGGAGAACGCGAGCGGGAAGAACACGAGCGCCACCGGACGCACGCCGCGGAAGTCGCTGAGGCGGACGTGCTCGCCGCGCTGGTCCGGCAGTTCGAAGTCGGGAGCGAGGGAACCGATCTCGAGTGCCATCTGGCGTGCTTCTCTCTGGGTCTGCCCCGGTCGCGGGACGGCATGGGTCCCGGCTGCATCACGCGCACACCCGGGCGGGCGCGCGCACGACGTGAGATCCTACGCCGACGGCACGCGAACGCAAGCGCGGTGCCCGATGCGCGTGCGCTGGCACCGAGCCGCGCGAGCGCGTCGGACGCGGGAACTAGAGTGGTCTCGCCCATCCACGCGTCGTGACCCGGCGACGGATGCATCGACATGTCCACCACGAACGAACGAGGTCAACGGTGACGGTGAACGACCAGGACCCCCAGCGTCAGCCATGGATCGCGGGTGCCGACACCCAGGACCAGGACCCGGAGGAGACCGCCGAGTGGCGTGAGTCCCTCGACGGCCTGGTCGCCGCGAACGGCCACGGCCGGGGGCGCGAGGTCATGCTCAGCCTGCTGCAGCGCTCGCGCGAGCTCCACCTGGGCGTGCCGATGGTCCCGACCACCGACTACGTCAACACCATCGCGCCCGAGAACGAGCCGGAGTTCCCGGGCGACGAGGACCTCGAGCGCCGCTACCGCCGCTGGATCCGCTGGAACGCCGCCATCACGGTGCACCGCGCCCAGCGCCCCGGTGTCGCGGTCGGCGGCCACATCTCGACCTACGCGTCGAGCGCCGCCCTGTACGAGGTCGGCTACAACCACTTCTTCCGCGCGCAGGACCACCCGTCCGGCGGCGACCAGGTCTTCTTCCAGGGCCACGCCTCCCCCGGCATGTACGCCCGCGCGTACCTGGAGGGCCGTCTCAGCGAGGACCAGCTCGACGGCTTCCGGCAGGAGCACTCGCACCAGGGCGGCGGACTGTCGTCGTACCCGCACCCGCGTCTCATGCCCTCGTTCTGGCAGTTCCCGACGGTCTCGATGGGCATCGGGCCGATCAACGCGATCTACCAGGCGCAGCAGGCCAAGTACCTGACGAACCGCGGCATCAAGGACGCCTCGGAGCAGCAGGTGTGGGCGTTCCTCGGCGACGGCGAGATGGACGAGGTCGAGTCCCGGGGCCAGCTGCAGGTGGCGGCGAACGACGGCCTCGACAACCTGAACTTCGTCATCAACTGCAACCTCCAGCGCCTCGACGGCCCGGTGCGCGGCAACGGCAAGATCATCCAGGAGCTCGAGGCGTTCTTCCGCGGTGCGGGCTGGAACGTCATCAAGGTCGTCTGGGGTCGCGAGTGGGACGACCTCCTCGCCCGCGACACCGAGGGCGCGCTCCTCAACCTGATGAACCGCACCCCCGACGGTGACTACCAGACGTACAAGGCCGAGAACGGCGCGTACGTCCGCGAGAACTTCTTCGGACGCGACCCGAAGGCGCTCGCACTCGTCGAGGACTACACGGACGACCAGATCTGGAACCTCAAGCGCGGCGGCCACGACTACCGCAAGGTGTACGCGGCGTTCAAGGCGGCCTCCGAGCACAAGGGCCAGCCGACCGTCATCCTGGCCAAGACGGTCAAGGGCTACGGACTCGGTCCGAGCTTCGAGGGCCGCAACGCGACCCACCAGATGAAGAAGCTGACGCTCGACAACCTCAAGCAGTTCCGCGACGAGATGCGGATCCCCGTGTCGGACGCGCAGCTCGACGAGAACCCCTACCTGCCGCCGTACTACCACCCCGGACACGACGACGAGGCCGTGCAGTACATGCACGAGCGTCGGCGTGCCCTCGGCGGGTACGTCCCGGAGCGCCGGACCAGGTACACGCAGGTGACGCTGCCGGACGACGGCCGGTACGCCATCGCCAAGAAGGGCTCGGGCAAGCAAGAGGTCGCGACGACCATGGCGTTCGCCCGCCTGCTCAAGGACCTGCTCCGCTCGCCCGACTTCGGCGACCGCGTCGTGCCGATCATCCCGGACGAGGCCCGCACGTTCGGCATGGACGCGTACTTCCCGACCGCGAAGATCTACAACCCGAACGGCCAGCACTACACCTCGGTCGACCGCGAGCTCCTCCTCGCCTACAAGGAGAGCCCGCAGGGACAGATCATCCACGTCGGGATCAACGAAGCGGGAGCCCTCGCGGCCTTCACCGCGGTCGGCACGTCCTACTCGACGCAGGGTGAGCCGCTCATCCCGGTCTACGTCTTCTACTCGATGTTCGGGTTCCAGCGCACCGGCGACGCCCTGTGGGCCGCTGGCGACCAGATGGCGCGCGGGTTCCTCATCGGCGCCACCGCGGGCCGCACGACGCTGACGGGTGAGGGTCTGCAGCACGCCGACGGCCACTCGCTGCTCCTGGCGTCGACGAACCCGGCCGTGGTCGCGTACGACCCCGCGTACGGGTACGAGATCGCACACATCGTGCAGTCCGGACTCGACCGCATGTACGGCACGAACGAGGACGGCTCGCCGAAGCACGCCGACCCGAACGTCATGTACTACCTCACGGTGTACAACGAGCCGCTCGTCCAGCCGGCGGAGCCGGAGCACGTCGACGTCGACGGCATCGTGCGCGGCATGTACCTGCTCAAGGGCGCCGAGCACGACGGCCCGAAGGCGCAGCTGCTCGCGTCCGGTGTCGCCGTGCCGTGGATCCTCGAGGCCCAGCAGCTGCTGGCCCAGGACTGGGGCGTCTCCGCCGACGTCTGGAGCGTCACGAGCTGGAACGAGCTCCGTCGTGACGGCCTCGCCGCCGCATCGGACGCCTTCCTCCACCCCGAGGAGCAGCCGCGCACGCCCTTCGTCACCGAGAAGCTCCAGGGCACGCACGGCCCCGTCGTCGCCGTGAGCGACTGGTCGCACGCGGTTCCCGACCAGATCCGCGAGTTCGTCCCGAGCGACTACGCGACGCTCGGAGCCGACGGCTTCGGCTTCTCGGACACCCGTGCCGCCGCGCGTCGGGTCTTCCTGATCGACGGCCCGTCGGTGGTCGTGCGGACACTGCAGCAGCTCGTGCGTCGCGGTGAGATGGATCCGTCGGTGGTCCGTCAGGCGATCGACAAGTACCGCCTGTGGGACGTCACGGCCGGCACGACCGGCAGCGCGGGCGGCGAGAGCTGACCCGCCCGTGAGCGCACTGCGCGCCGATGCCGTGGGCCGGGCGGGCGACCGGGGACGGACGCTCGCCTGGCTCCGCCAGGTGTCGGGCGAACTCGCGAGCGCGACCATCAAGCGCCTCGAGGACACGCTTCCCTGGTACGGCGAGATGCCGCCCGGCCGCCGGTCGGCCGTCGGCCTGGTCGCACAGGCGGGCATCACGTCGTTCATCGCCTGGTTCGAGGACCCCGCGGCCACTCCGTGGATCGCGGCCGACGTCTTCGGCGCGGCACCGCGCGAACTGCTCCGGTCGGTGAGCCTGCAGCAGACGCTCCAACTCATCCGCGTCGTGGTCGAGGTCGTCGAGGACCGCGTGAAGGACGGCGACGACGGCCTGCAGGAGGCCATCCTCCTGTACTCCCGCGAGATCGCGTTCGCCGCGGCGGACGTCTACGCCCGGGCCGCGGAGGCACGCGGGCTGTGGGACGCCCGACTCGAGGCCCTCGTCGTCGACTCGATCCTGTCGGGCGAGTACGACGACGAGCTGCCGAGCCGGATCGCCGCGCTCGGCTGGCACGGGCACGGCGAGGTCGCGGTGCTCGTCGGCACCGCGCCGCCGCAGCTCGAGGTGGACACGATCCGTCGGACCGCCCGGCACCTCGACGCGGACGTCCTGATCGGTGTGCAGGGGGCGCGCCTCGTCGTCGTGATCGGCCGGGCCACGCCCCGGGACGACACACCCGAGGGCGAGGAACCGACCTCGTTCACGACCATCGCCGAGGCCCTCGCACCGTCCTTCGGCGACGGACACCTGGTCCTCGGCAACGAGGTCCCGGGTGTCGTCGACGCCTCGACGAGCGCCAAGGCCGCCCTCGCCGGCTTCGCGGTGGCCCGTGCCTGGCGGGGCGCGCCCCGACCCGTGCTGGCCGACGACCTGCTGCCCGAGCGTGCCCTCGCGGGCGATCCCCTGGCGCGGACGGCGCTCGTCCAGCGGATCTACACGCCGCTCAAGGACCAGTCCGGCGAACTCCTGCAGACCCTCTGGTGCTACCTCGACACGGGACGCAGCCTCGAGGCAACGGCGCGGGAGCTGTTCGTCCACCCGAACACGGTCCGCTACCGGCTCCGGCGGGTGGCCGACGTCATCGGGTGGGACGCCACCCACGCCCGCGACGCGCTCATCGTGCAGTCGGCGCTCATCATCGGGGCGATGTCGGAGTCCACGGGCCAGCGACGACGCCGACCGCCACGGCGCTGACCGACACCGTCCCGGCCACCAGGGAGGCTCCCTTCGTTCAGGTCCCACAATGTCGGACCCGATTTCTGTGCCGGTCCGCACACACGCCTGCCCCTGCACGCCGGGGAGGATTGTCCGGTGATCGTCGTCGTCGCCCCCGGACAGGGCTCGCAGACCCCCGGATTCCTCGCCCCGTGGCTGGAGGACCCGGCCGTCCGTGACCGGGTCGCCGCGTGGTCGGACGCGATCGGCGTCGACCTCGTCGCGCACGGAACGACGAGCGACGCCGACACCATCCGCGACACCGCGCTCGCGCAGCCCCTCATCGTCGCCGCGGGACTCGTGACCGCGGACGCGCTGCTCGCCGACGGGCGCCGGACCCTCGTCGGCGGCGTCGCCGGGCACTCCGTCGGCGAGTTCACCGCCGCCGCGATCGCGGGTGTGCTCGCCCCCTCGGACGCCGTCGCGCTCGTCGCCGAACGCGGACGCGCCATGGCCGACGCCGCCACCCGCACGCCGACCGGCATGAGCGCCGTCCTGGGCGGCGACCAGGAGGCCCTCCCCGCCGCGATCGAGGCGGCCGGGCTCAGCGCCGCCAACCACAACGGCGGCGGTCAGACCGTCGTCGCCGGTCCCGTGGAGGCGCTGGCCGCGTTCGCCGCGGAGCCGCCCGCCAGGGCCCGGGTCGTCCCCCTCAGCGTCGCCGGTGCGTTCCACACGGACTTCATGGCCCCCGCGGTCGACCGCGTGGCCCCGCTCGCCGCAGCGGCCTCGGTGGCCGACCCGACCCTCCCGATCTGGACCAACGCGGACGGCTCCCGTGTCGACGACGGCCGCCGCTTCGTGGACCTCATGGTGCGGCAGATCGCGAACCCGGTGCACTGGGACGCCGTCATGGACTCGTTCGTCGCCGCCGGGGTCACCGGCATCGTCGAACTCGCGCCGGCCGGTGCGCTCGTCGGGCTCGCCAAGCGGGCCATGCGCGGCACGCCGACCGTCGCGGTGAAGTCGCCCGAGGACCTCCCCGCGGCGATCGACCTGCTCGAGTCGGCGGGAGCGGCCGCGTGAGCGCGGACGAGGGCGTCCTCGACCCGGCGCCGTCGCGCCCGATGCTCGCCCAGCGGACCGGTCACGCCTTCACCCGCATCCTCGGCATCGGGGCGGCCCGGGGCGAGCACGCGGTCCCGAACGACGACCTCGTCGGGCCCATCGACTCGTCGGACGAGTGGATCCGCCAGCGCACCGGCATCGTCACCCGTGCGCGGGCCGGTGACGACGTCCAGGCCGTGGACCTCGCCGAGGCGGCGTCCCGCGAGGCGATCGCGGCCGCCGGGATCACGGCGGACCAGATCGGCGTCGTGCTCGTCTCCACCGTCACGAACACCGTCGCGACGCCGTCGATGGCGTCGCTCCTCGCCGAGCGCATCGGCGCCGCGCCCGCCGCCGCGTACGACATCAGCGCCGCGTGCGCCGGCTACGCGTACGGCATCGCCCAGGCCGACTCCTTCGTCAAGACGGGCGTCGCCGACCACGTGCTCGTCGTCGGGGCCGAGAAGCTGAGCGAGATCGTCGACCCCACGGACCGTTCGATCTCGTTCCTGCTCGGCGACGGCGCCGGCGCGGCCGTGGTCGGGCCGAGCGACACCCCGGGCATCGCGCCGACGGTCTGGGGATCCGACGGCTCCAAGTGGGACGCCATCCGCATGACGAGCACGTTCTCCGAGTGGCGCGCGGGCGGCGAGCAACCCACCATCCGTCAGGAGGGCCAGACGGTCTTCCGCTGGGCGGTGTGGGAGATGGTCAAGGTCGCCAAGCGCGCGCTCGAGGTCGCCGGCGTGGAGGCCTCGGACCTCGCCGCGTTCGTACCGCACCAGGCGAACATGCGGATCATCGACGAGTTCGCCAAGCAGCTCGGGCTCCCGGAGCGCGTGGTGATCGGCCGCGACATCACGACGACCGGCAACACGTCGGCCGCGAGCATCCCCCTCGCGACCCACCGCCTGCTCGAGGAACACCCGGACCTCCACGGCGGCCTCGCCCTGCAGATCGGCTTCGGCGCCGGACTCGTGTTCGGCGCGCAGGTCGTCGTGCTCCCCTGACCGTTCCACCCGGCGTGCCGCCTGCGGCGCTCCCGAACCCCCCGACCCGGCGTGCCCTAGGCTTGTCCACGGTCATCGACACCCCCTCAAGGAGAAGAACAATGGCAGCGTCCACCGAAGAAGTCCTGGCCGGCCTGGCCGAGCTCATCAACGACGAGACCGGCATCGCGACCGACACCGTGCAGATGGACAAGTCGTTCACCGACGACCTCGACATCGACTCGATCTCGATGATGACGATCGTCGTCAACGCCGAGGAGAAGTTCGACGTGAAGATCCCGGACGAAGAGGTCAAGAACCTCAAGACCGTCGGTGACGCCGTGAACTACATCGTCAAGGCGCAGGGCTGACACCCGCCTGACCCGTCGTGGTCCGGATCCCCTCGGGTCCGGGCCACGACGTGTCCTGGCGCCCGTCGCGCCGCCCGTCGCACCGTCCGTCCTGCAGAAAGACCGTCGTCCATGACCACCAAGCACACCGTCGTCGTCACGGGGATCGGCGCCATCTCGCCGCTCGCCGCGACCGCCCCCGCCACGTGGGATGCCCTGCTCGCGGGCGAGTCGGGCATCACCGCCATCGAGGAGGACTGGGTCGAGCGCTACGACCTGCCCGTCCACTTCGCCGGGCAGGCCCGCCGCTTCATCGGCGACCAGCTGACCCGCCAAGAGGTCAAGCGGCTCGACCCGGGTTCGCAGCTCGCGCTCATCGCCGCGCGCGAGGCCTGGTCGGACGCCGGCATCGACGAGGAAGCCGTCGTCCCCGAGCGCCTCATCGTCGACTGGGCGACGGGGATCGGCGGCGTCAACACGCTGCTGGACGCGTGGGACACCCTGCGCGAGCGCGGTCCCCGGCGGATGCTCCCCATGACCGTGCCGATGCTCATGGCGAACGGTCCGGCCGCCGCGATCGAGATGGCGTTCGGCGCCCGCGGCGGTGCCCGCACCTACATCTCGGCCTGCGCGTCGAGCACCGAGTCCCTGGTCGAGGCCTACCGCCACGTCGCGACCGGTGATGCCGACATCGTCATCGCCGGTGGGTCCGAAGCGGCGCTGCACCCGATGCCCCTCGGGGCGTTCGCGGCCATGCAGGCGCTGTCCCGCCGCAACGACGACCCGGCCACGGCCTCCCGGCCCTACGACGTCACGCGCGACGGCTTCGTGCTCGGGGACGGCGCAGCGGCGCTCATCCTCGAGACCAAGGAGCACGCCGAGGCCCGAGGCGCCCGGATCTACGCCGAGGTCGCCGGTGGGGGCATCACCTCCGACGCCTTCCACATCACCGCCCCCGACCCCGAGGGCAGCGCGGCCGCCCGCGCGGTCATCCAGGCGCTCGAGCACGCCGGTGCCGCGCGAGAGGACGTCGTCCACGTGAACGCGCACGCCACGAGCACCCCGGTCGGCGACGTCGCCGAGTACCACGCGATGCGTCGCGTGTTCGGGGAGCACCTCGACGGCATCGCCGTGTCCGCCACGAAGGCGTCGACCGGGCACCTGCTCGGCGGTGCGGGTGCGATCGAGGCGGTGTTCACGGTCCTCGCGCTCGCGAACCGCGTCGCACCGCCCACCATCAACCTGACGGAGCAGGACCCGGAGATCGTCATGGACGTCGTCCGCGAGCCACGCACGCTCGGCGACGGCGACCTGCTCGCGATCAGCAACTCGTTCGGGTTCGGCGGCCACAACGCGGTCGTCGCGTTCCGGACCGTCTGACCGCGCCCCCGGGCGACACGACACAGGGCCGGGAGCGTCTGCTCCCGGCCCTGTGTCGTGTCCTGACGATCCGCGGCCGGTCAGCCGACGCGGTGCAACCAGACGACGGGGTTGTCCTCACCGGCGTACCGGAACGGCTCGAGCTCGTCGTCCCACGCCTGCCCGAGCGCGAGGCGTAACTCGCGGTGCAGCTCGAGCGCGTTGCTGCCCGCCAGCTCCATGGCGTACCGCACCCGGTCCTCGGGAACGACCACGTTGCCGGCAGCGTCCGTCTGCGCGTAGAACACGCCGAGGTCCGGCGTGTGCATCCACCGGCCGCCGTCGGACTGCTCGGTCGCGTCCTCGGTGACCTCGTACCGCAGGTGCTCCCAACCCCGGAGCGCGGACGCGATCGCCGCACCGGTGCCCACCGGACCCGTCCAGGTGTACTCGGTGCGCCGGGCGCCTTCCAGCACGGGCTGGTCGAGCCACGAGAAGTTCACGGCACGGTTCATGGCGCGACCTGCCGCCCATTCGACGTGCGGGCAGAGCGCGCGAGGTGAGGAGTGCACGTAGAGCACACCCCTCGTGGCCGGACGTCCGGCCGTCACGGTTCCTGGGGTCACGATTCCTCCGATCATCAGGTGCGACTTCCCCATCGACCTGGACCCGGAGGCTCACGACCACGCCTGCCTCCGCAGACGGAACCGATTCGATATGCGATTGTGACGTCCGAGGGACGTGCTCATTATGCACGGGCACCGCTGGGAACGCCAGTGTGCTGCGCGCGTCGGCGGCGGCCCTCAGTGCAGGACGGCGCCGTCCACGTCGTACCCGTGGGTCTCCCCGGCCTCGACGGGCACGGGCAGGCGGTTCTCGGGCGGCGGGACCGGGCACGCGTACTGGTACGAGAACGCGCACGGCGGCAGCACCGCACGGTTGAAGTCCACCGTGATCGGACCGGCCGCACCGGGATCGTCGAGGAACAGGAACCGGCCCATCGAGTAGGACCGCTCCCCCGAGGTCGCGTCCTGGAACACGAGCTGGAGCCGGTCCCCCGCACGGACGACGACGAGCGCGCGGTCCTCGACGCCGATCCGGATCCGGAGGGTCCCCGCGACGGGGAGCGGGGCGCCGGCCGCGTCGGTGACACTGCCCCGGCCCTCCCGGTCGCCGGGCTCCCACACGCCGGTCCGCACCCACGCCGTCGACACGGGGAACACACCGATGTGCCCGAAGCGGGCGATCGCCGGCGAGGCCGGATCCCACACCCGGAGTGCGTGGCCGGCGGTGGTCGCGGCGACGGAGCCGGAGGTGCCGTCGGCGAACCGGACGGCCGAGGCCACGACGGCGTCGTCGCCGGCGACGTGCACCGTCCCGTCGACGAGCACGTCGTCCACGACGACCCCGGCATCGGCCGTCGCGGTGACGCTGAGCCCGCCGATCGCGGGCGCCCACGTCCCGGGGACCGGCCACACGGGCTGCGGCACCGTGACGGTCTGGCTGTTGACCAGGGCGAGCGGCCCCCGTGGACTCCGCACCCACCGCTCGCGCTCGGCACGCAGCGCCTGGAGGGCCGGATCGCCACCGTCGCGTCGGTCGCCGTCCGCGGTCGTCACAGCTGGTCCTGCCGGGGGTAGATGACCTCTTGCACGATGATGATCACCGACGCGGCGACGGGCACGGCCACGAGCGCGCCGAGGACACCCCCGATCGTGCCACCCGCCACCGCGGCGATGACCACGAGGGCACCGGGGACCTGCACGGCCCGCGACATGATCCGCGGGGCGATCACGTAGGCCTCCACCTGCATGTACACGAGGTAGTAGATCGCGGCGACGAGCGCGGTGAGGGGTGATGCGAAGAGGCAGATCAGACAGATCACGATCGCGGCCCCGAGGGTGCCCACGAGCGGGACCAGCGCGCCGAGGAACGCGAACGTCGCCAGGAGCACGGGCAGCGGCGCGCGGATGATCAGGAGGAACACGAGGCTCAGCACGCCGTTGAGGACGGCCTCGGCGATCTGCCCGACCACGTAGCGACCGACGGACCGGGTGATCTGCTCGGTGACGTCGGCGAAGTTCGCGCGACGCGACGCCGGCACGAAGCGGTACGTCATGCGCTTGATCGACCGCATGGACGCGAGGAAGTACAGCATGAGGATGAGCACGATCACCGCGCCGGTCAGCCCCGAGACGATGCCGGTCCCGACGGCGAGCAGTCCGCCGCCGACGCTGAGGAGGTTGCCCGGGTCCTCGACGTACTTGCTCGCCGATCCGAGCGCGTCGTCGATGTTGATCGAGCCGTTCAGCTGCCGCGACAGGTCCTGGACCCAGTCCTGCTGCGACAACCCCTGCACGAAGTCCGGGAACGACTGCACGAGGTTCGTGGCCTGGTCGACGATGACGGGGACGATCGCGAACAGGATCCCGACGAAGGCGCCGATGACGCCGAGCACGACCACGGTGACCGCGAGCCACCGCGGGATGATGCGTTCGAGCCAGTTGACGACGGGGTCGAGGCCGAGGGCGACGAACACCGCGACGCCGATGTAGACGAGCACGGTGGAGAGCTCGCGCAGGAGGATCGCGGCGAGGAGCGCGACGAGGACGCCGATGCCCCCCATGAACCCGATACGGAACGCGTTGACCCGGACGCCCGTCGCGCCACGGTGCAGCTCGAACGTGACGTCGGGGCTCGGGGCGTGCGTCTGCGACGTCTCGGCGACGCGTTTCCTCATGCCCTGACCCTACCGACCGGCACCGACGCGAGCGGGACGACGCGGGCGAGCGGCGTGCTCCGAGGACGACCACCGACCGGACGCGCCGCGGCGGAGGCGGCGGTGGGGCGGGCGGGACTCGAACCCGCGGATCGTTCGGTTATGAGCCGACTGCCTTGACCAGCTTGGCTACCGCCCCGCGCCGGGGCCATCGGGCACCGGCTCACCACGATACAGCGCCTCGAACGTCGACAGGGTGCGGTTGATGTCGTGGTCGACGATCATGTCGAGGCTCTGCCGCTTCATGCGGAGGTACTCGTCGTCGGGCGCCGCGAGCACGGCGGTGAGCTTGTCCGCCAGGTCCTGCGGGTCGCCCGGACGGAACAGGTACCCGTTGCCGTCGATGAGGTGCGGCAGGGCCATCGCATCCGCTGCGACGACCGGCAGTCCGGAGGCCATCGCCTCGAGCGAGGCGATGCTCTGCAACTCGGCGGTCGAGGGCATCGCGAAGACGGTGGCGTTCGTCAGCGCTGCCCGGAGGTCCTCGTCCGACTGGTACCCGGTGAACACGACGCGGTCCGCCACCCCGAGTTCCTCGGCGAGCGAGGACAGCCGCGGGATCATCTCGCCGCCACCGACGATGCGGATCGTCGCCTCGAGCTCGGCGGGGATGAGGGGCAGGGCACGCACCAGCACGTCGAGCTGCTTCTCGGGCGCCACGCGGCCGACGAACACGATCTCGTTCCGCGGCGGTCGGAGGTCACGCGAGGTGTACCGGGATGCGTCGATGCCGCACGAGATCGCGAGCACCTGCTGGGCCTTGATCGCGGCCTGCAGGTAGGCCGCCGCCTTCCGGGTGGGCGTCGTGACCGCGTCGGCGAGCCGGTAGGTCCTGGCCGCGTCCGCCCACGCGATCTTGAGGGCGATCGGCAGCGTCCACCGTCCGAACGGTGCGTACTCGAGCAGGTTCTCGGGCATGAAGTGGTTCGTGGCGATGACGCGGATGCCGCGTGCCTTGGCCTCGCGCGCGATGCCACGGCCGATCACGATGTGGGACTGGATGTGCAGCGCGTCGGGCTTGAACGCGTCGAGGATCGGGGCGGTGTTCCGGCGCACGGTCCAGGGCCACGCGAACCGGAGCCAGGAGTGGAGCGGCCACTTCATCGAGAAGAGCCGGTGCACCACGAAGGTCACGCCGCCGTGTTCCTCGTCGTGCGTGCCGTGGTGGCGGTTGGCGGCGGGCGCGACGACCTGCACCTCGTGCCCGCGCTCGGCGAGGCCGATCGCGAGTCGTTCGCAGAACACCGCGGCGCCGTTGACGTCCGGTGGGAAGGTGTCGGCGGCGAGGAGGATGCGGAGCCGCTCCGGTCGCCCGCTGGGGGTGGTCGTCGATTCGTCCTGTCCTGGCACGGGGCGCGTCGTCCTCTCGTCTCATGCTCGGCTGGCCTCCGACGCTACCGCACGCCTCGCCGCGCACGCCCCCACCGGGCGTCGGCGGGTCGGCCCGGTCCTGCGCATCGGTACAGACCGTGGCCCGGCCCGATGCGCCGGGCGACGCTCAGCGTCGCGCCTCGGGGTGGTGTTTCGCCAACTGGAACACGCCCGTGATCGCGATCGCCGCGGCGAGGAGGAACCCGGCCACGGCGAACCACGGCGCACCGGTGGCCTCGCGCAGGACGACGATGCCGATCCCCACGGCGACGATCGGGTCGATGACCGTCAGGCCGGCGATCACGAGGTCCGGCGATCCGCTGGCGTAGGCGTTCTGGACGAAGTAGCCGCCGAGTACCGCGGCGACGATCACCCCCGCGATCGCGACGGCGGTCACCCAGTCGAACGTGCCGTTCACCACACGGTTCAGCGTCACCTTGGCGAGCGTGGCGACGAAGCCGTAGAGGATCCCGGCCCCGACGATGAAGTACAGGGGGTTGCGCCGCCTGCGGACGAGCCGGAAGGACAGCAGCACGATCGCCAGCACGACGGCGAGGACGACGAGCACCGTCACGAGCTGACTGTGCGAGATCGGCGTCTCGTGTCCGACGAGCGCGGCGATCCCCACGAAGATCCCGACGCCGACGATGCAGGTCCACACCGCCCGACGCGAGGGTGCGTCGAGCGGGACGCCCGAGGAGCGCGTCGAGAACCACGTCGTGATGACGAGGGCGACGGCCCCGAGTGGCTGCACGACGATGAGCGGCGCGAAGGTGATGCTGACGAGTTGGAGGACCACGGCGCACCCGAGCATGAGGGTGCCGAGCACCCACGATCCACTGCCGACGAGCGCGAGCACGTGCCGGACCGACAGGCCGCCGGACTGCCTGCCGATGCGCGCCTCGACCCGGTGCACGCCGGCGCTCTGGAAGTGCGCGCCGAGCGACAGGAAGACGCTGCCGACGAGGGCCACCGGGATCATGAGCGCCTGGAACGGCGTCATGTTGATGCGATCGGTGAGATCGACGAGGTCCGGCGCCACGGGGTCGAGGCTACCGCTCGGCTGGCCGATAGCCTGGACGAATGGCCGTCCTCCCGATCCGCATCACGGGCGATCCCGTGCTCCACGCTCCTGCGACCGAGGTCACCGCCTTCGACGACGGACTCCGTGCGCTCGTCGACGACATGTACGCCACCATGGACCTCGCTCCGGGCGTCGGGCTGGCCGGGCCGCAGGTCGGGGTCGCCAAGCGTCTGTTCGTGTTCTCGTGGACCGACGACGACGGCGAGCTCTGGCGGGGCGCGGCGGTGAACCCCGTGCTGTGGACGTCGCCCCTCGTCCCGGAGACCCACGCGGACCTCGACGAGGACGAGGAGTCCGAGGGCTGCCTGTCCATCCCGGGCGAGCGGTTCCCGCTCCGTCGGGCCGAGGGCGCCATCCTCCGCGCGCAGGACGTCGACGGCACCCCGTACGAGATCGAGGCGCACGGCTGGCTCGCCCGCGTCTTCCAGCACGAGTACGACCACCTGGACGGCGTGCTCTACGCCGACCGGTTGTCCCACCCGCACGGCAAGGCCGCACTCAAGGCGGTGCGCAAGCAGAGCTGGGGGGTGCCGGGCAAGTCCTGGCTCCCCGGTCGCGACCACCCGGAAGGCTGAGCCCTCACTCCTCGACCGCGGCGATGGCGGCGCGCACGCGCGCGATCTGCGGGTGCCCCGGGCAGTAGAGGACGACGGCACGGGCCTCGAGCAACGCATGTCGGGAGGCCACCCTGCCGTCGAAGGGACCGGTCCCGACCTCTGCGCACCGGCCCGCGAGCGCGCGGAGCCCGAGCGCCCCGCCCGCCGCCGCCACGGCGGCGCGCTGTTGGTCGGACGGCACCGACCCGGCGATCCGCACGGCGGTGCAGGAGCGACTCCGGGCCTCCCATGCGGCGGCGTACGTGGTGAAGAGCGTGACGTCGCCGGAGTCGTCGTCGGGGACGCCGTCCGTCGCGCTCCTGCTCGTCGTGGTCCGGCAGCGGAAGGCGAACACGACGGGGCTCGCGCCGACGCTGTCCGTACCCGCCCCCGTGCCCGTGCCCGTGCCCGGAGCGGTGTCCGACGAGGCCCCCGTGTCCGCTGACGCACCCGCGCCTGCTGCGGTCCTCGAGGATCCCGAGGCCGGGCCGGGTGCCTGCGGGCTCGCGGTCGACGGCAGCGCGCCCGCGGTGGGCGGCGCGGCCGGCTCGTTCGTCGTGCACGCGCCCAGGGCCAGCAGCGACGCGAGCGCCAGCCCGAGCGCCGTCGCCGACGCCGCGCTCCTCCGGACGATCCGCACCTGAGAACGCTAACAGGGTCTCCTGGTGCGGACGGGCATCCGACGTGACCGCACCGGTGTCAGCTCGGAGCGTGACGCGCCCGGGATGCGGCCCCGTGGTCGTGGCGAGCCCGGAGTGCTGGTATGCTCGTACCCGCTGTTCAGCAGCATTCCTCGATAGCTCAATTGGCAGAGCAGCCGGCTGTTAACCGGCAGGTTCTTGGTTCGAGTCCAAGTCGGGGAGCGATCCACGGCAACGGCCCTCCGCATCTGCGGGGGGCCGTTGCCGTTCCCGCCGAGTCGACGAGGAACAGCGAGCCGGGCCGGCGCCGGGCCGCCGGCACCTGCGATCAGTACCCGGCAGCCGGATCGACGACCCCGATGAACCCGGTGCCGTCACCACTGAGGAACGCCGCGGTGTTCACGCGGATCCGTTCGGCGAGCAGCGGCGCCACCATGTCCGGGGTGTCCGCCTGGTGGGGCGTGATGACCACGCCCGGCTCGTCCCACAGGGGGTGGCCGTCGGGCAACGGTTCGGGATCGGTGACGTCGAGGCCCGCGCCGGCGATCTGCCCGCTCCGCAGCGCAGCGAGCAGCGCGTCGGTGTCGACGAGTCCGCCACGGGCGATGTTCACGATCCGGACCGAGGGACGCATGCGCGCCAGGCGGTCGGCGTCGAGCAGTCGCGCGGTGCCGGACGTCATCGCGGCGGCGATCATCACGACGTCGGCATCCGGCAGGACCTCGTCGATGTGGTCGACGGTGACGGTGCGCGCCGCTCCGGGCACGGGCTCCGAGGACCGTCGGACGACGGTGACCTCGGTGTCGAACGGGGCGAGCAACCGGATGTACTCGAGGGCGATCCCGCCCGCACCGATGACCACGACGTTCCGTCCGTACAGCGACACGCCCTCGGGCTCGGTCGCCCAGCTCGTCGCCCGGGCGCGCTTCGGCAGCACGCGGAGCGTCGCGAGCGTCAGGGCGAGCGCGTGCTCGGCCACCGGCTCCGCGTAGGCACCCTTCGCGCTCGTGAACAGCACGCGGTCGCCGTGGTCGGCGATGAGGTCGGCGAAGGCGTCGACACCGGCGAACGGCAGCTGGACCCACGTCACGCCGGGTGAGGCCGCGAGTGCGTCCGCCAGGCCCTGCGCGTCGCGCGCGTCGAGCCAGACGATGCCCCGCGTGTCCGCCGAGGCCGGCGCGACGGAGCCGCCCGCCGCCTCCACCGCGGCGACGTGCAGGTCCGCCGGGGCCGGGAGGACCGCGACCGGGCCCGGGGTCGGGACCGGTCCCGGGAGGGGCCGTCCGGCGTCGGTCACGACGGCGCGGTGGCCGCGGGTCGCCTGCTGCCGTTCGTTGGTGCTCACACGGTTCCTTCGGTGGTCGTGGCCGCGACGGCCGTCTCGATCGGAGGTGCCATCCGACGCGAGGTCGGCTTGGCCCGCTTGACGGGCCGTGCGGCGGTCGCGGCGAGGGTCTTGACGTAGGGGTCGAGTGGCGCGTCGAACACCTCGTCGAAGGTGCCGAGCCCGACGAGCCGCCCCTCGCGGAGCACGGCGACGCGGTCGGCCAGGGCACGGGCCTCCCGGACGTCGCTCGAGACGACGACCGCCGAGAACCCGAGGGCGCGCTGGATGGTCGCGAGGGCCTCGAGCACGGACTGGCGGACGAGGACGTCGACGCCCCGCGCGGGCTCGTCGGCCACGAGGAGCTGCGGCTCGAGCACGAGCGCCCGGGCGAGGGCGACGCGCTGCCGCTGCCCGCTCGAGAGCTCCCACGTGTGCGAGCGCATGATCCCGAGCGGCAGGTGCACGGCGTCGACGAGGCGCGCGACCATGAGGCCGGCGACCTTCCGGTCGAACCGTCGGTCCCGCGCGTACACCGGCTCGGCGATCGCCTCGCCGACGGTCAGGTCCGGGCTCAGGTGGTCGGCCGCGTCCTGACTCAGGTAGCCGATCGTGCCGGTCAGCCGGGTGCGGCGCCGCGAGTGCGTGCCGAGCCGACGCAGGCCCTGTCCGAGCACGGTGAGCTCGCCGCCGACGATGTGCCGACGGGCCGACGCCTCGCCCTCGCGCGGGTCCCCCACCTGTCCGGCGATCGCCGCGGCGAGGGTCGACTTGCCCGACCCGGAACCACCGAGCACGGCGAGGATCTCGCCCTGCTGCACCGTGAGGCTGACGCCGTCGACGGCACGGACCGGCCGGGCCGCACCGGTGCCGCGGTACTCGATCGACACGTCGTCCGCGATGACCGCGGGACCGTTCACCCCGACCATGCGTCCCCTTCCTGATCGCGGGAGCCGTCGATCACTGCGCCGCCAGCTGCTCCAGGGTACGCCGTCGCTCCGCCTGCTCCGCCGGGTCCGGCACCGGCAGGGACGCGAGGAGGCGCTGGGTGTACGGATGCCGGGGCGCGCCGAGGACCTCGGCCGCGGTGCCCTCCTCGACGAGGTCGCCGCGGTACAGCACGGCGATCCGGTCGGACAGCGCGCCGACGACGGCGAGGTCGTGGCTGATGAACAACGACGCGAACCCGAGGTCCTGCTGGAGCTCGAGGAACAGTTCGAGCACGCGGGCCTGCACGGACACGTCGAGCGCACTCGTCGGTTCGTCGGCGATGAGCAGCTTCGGCCGCAGCGCGAGCGACCGCGCGAGCGACGCGCGCTGCCGCTGACCGCCCGAGAGCTCGTGCGGGAACCGCTCGCCGTACGCCCGGGGCAGCTGGACGGCCTCGAGCAGTTCGTCGACCCGTGCGCGGGCGGCGCGCGGGGACCGGGCCTCACCGTGCACGACGAGCGGCTCGGCCACGGCCTCCGCGATCGTCAGCAGCGGGTTGAAGCTCGTCGCGGGGTCCTGGAACACGAACCCGATCTC
Source organism: Curtobacterium sp. MCBD17_019 (assembly GCF_003234555.1). Classification (NCBI taxonomy): domain Bacteria; kingdom Bacillati; phylum Actinomycetota; class Actinomycetes; order Micrococcales; family Microbacteriaceae; genus Curtobacterium; species Curtobacterium sp. MCBD17_019. Next base: position 42,717 of record NZ_QKTT01000010.1, read on the forward strand.
CTTGCGACGGGGCTTGAAGTCGCGCTCGCGGTAGCCGAGCATCTGGGTGCCGAGCACCTCGAGGGACCCGCCGGTCGCGCGCGTGAGGCCCGCGATCGCCCGGCCGATGGTCGTCTTGCCGGACCCCGACTCGCCCACGAGTCCCAGGACCTCGCCCGGGCGGATCACCAGGTCGACGCCCTTGACGGCGCGGAACGCGGGCGATCCGAGCCGCCCCGGGTACTCGATCTCGAGACCGCGAGCCCGCACGACCGGCGCGACGGACTCGTCGACCAGCGCCCGCCGGTCGCTCGTCGTCGCGGCCGACAGCCGCGGCACGGCCGCGAGCAGGCGCTTCGTGTAGTCGGCGGTCGGCGCGGCGAACAGCGTCCGTACGTCGGCCTCCTCGACGACCTCGCCCTGGTACATCACGGCCACCCGGTCCGCGAGGTCGGCGACCACGCCCATGTTGTGGGTGATGAGGACGATGGCGGCACCGAACTCGTCGCGGCAGCGCCGGAGCAGGTCGAGGATCTCCGCCTGCACGGTGACGTCGAGGGCCGTCGTCGGCTCGTCCGCGATGATCACGCTCGGCTCGAGGACGAGGGCCATGGCGATGACGACGCGCTGCTTCTGACCGCCGGAGAACTGGTGCGGGTAGTGGTCGACCCGCTGCTCGGGGTCGGGGATCCCGACGCGGCGCAGGTACTCGATGGCGCGCTTCCGGGCCTCGTGCTTCGAGACCCCACCGTGGGCACGGATGCCCTCGGCGATCTGCCATCCGACCGTGAACACGGGGTTCAGCGCGGTCGACGGCTCCTGGAACACCATCGCGCCCGCGGTGCCGCGGAGTTCCCGGAGCCGCTGCGACGAGACGCGCACGACGTCGTCGCCGCCGAGCACGACCGCACCCGACACGGTGGCGGTCTCCGGGAGCAGCCGCAGCATGCTCCGGGCCGTCACCGACTTGCCGGACCCGGACTCGCCGACCAGGGCCAGGACCTCACCCGGCCGCACGTCGATCGACACGTGGTCGACCGCGGCGACCGCACCGTTGTCCGTGGCGAAGGTGACCGACAGGTCATCGACGGTCGCCACCGCCTCCCCGGTGCTCCGACCGTTCTGGAGGCGCGGCGCGGCGCCCGCCTCGTTCGTCGCGTCCGTCATGCGCCCGCTCCTTCCGTGGCCGCGGCCGGGACCGGCCGCTCGGTGACCCGCTGCTTCGCGCGGCGGCGCGCACGGAGGCGGGGGTCGGAGATGTCGTTGAGGCTCTCGCCGATGAAGGTGACCCCGAGCACGAGCAGCACGATCGCGATGCCCGGGTAGACACCCGTCCACCAGATCCCGCTCGCGGTGTCGGACAGGGCGCGGTTGAGGTCGTACCCCCACTCCGAGCCCGCGGTCGGGCCGATGCCGAAGCCGAGGAACCCGAGGCTCGCGAGCGTCAGGATCGCGTCCGACGCGTTGAGCGTCAGGATGAGCGGCAGGCTGCGCGTCGCGTTGCGGAGCACGTGGCGCGTCATGATGCGCCACGGGTTCGTGCCCACGACGCGGGCCGACTCCACGAACGCCTCGCCCTTGAGCCGGACGGCCTCGGCACGGATGACGCGGAAGTACTGCGGCACGTACACGACCGTGATCGAGATGCCTGCCGAGACGATGCCGCCCGCGTAGCTCGACTGACCGCCGGAGATCACGATCGACACGACGATCGCGAGCAGGAGGGACGGGAACGCGTACACGGCGTCGGCGACGACCACGAGCACCCGGTCGAGCCAGCCGCCGATGTACCCGGAGACCATGCCGAGCAGGACGCCGACGACGATGGAGATCACGACAGCGACGACGACCACGAGGACCGCGGTGCGGGCGCCGAACACCACCCGGCTGAACACGTCGAACCCACCGACGGTCGTGCCCCAGACGTGCGTGCTGCTCGGGGCGCCGGTGCGTGGGAACGGATGGCCCGCGCCGTCCTGCAACTGCGCGAACCCGTACGGCGCGATGAGCGGCGCGAAGAGGGCGACGAGCAGGAACAGCGCGCAGATGACGACTCCGGTGACGAGCATCGCCCGCTGCCAGCCGACGCTCCGCCGGAGCTGTTCGACGATCGGCAGGCGCTTCCACCAGGCCTCGCGGCGGTCGAGGAGGGCCACGTCGGACATCTCAGTACCTCACTCTCGGGTCGATGAGCGCCGCGACCACGTCGACGACGAAGTTCGTGACGGCGACGATGACGGCGAGGACCGCGACGATCCCCTGCACGGCGACGAAGTCGCGCGCGGACAGGTACTGCTGGAGCTCGAACCCGAGTCCCCGCCACCCGAAGGTCGTCTCGGTGAGCACGGACCCGCCGAGGAGCATGGCGATCTGCAGCCCCATGACGGTGATGATCGGCACGAGGGCGGGCCGGAACGCGTGCGTGCGCACGAGCCGGGACTCGCGGACGCCACGCGACCGGGCGGCGTCGACGTAGTCGGACCCGAGGGAGCCGATCATGTTCGCGCGGACGAGGCGCAGGAAGATGCCCGCCGTCAGCAGACCGAGCGTGAACGCCGGCAGCACCGCGTGCTGCAGGACGTCGCCGATGATGACGCCGTTCCCGGTCCGGAGCGCGTCGACGAGGTAGATGCCCGTTGCGCCGGGGACGTTGTTCAGCGCGAGTTCGACCCGGGTCGAGGCGCGGTCGCCGAGCGGCAGCCACCCGAGCCAGATCGAGAACACGAGCTTGAGCAGCAGACCGCCGAAGAACACGGGGGTCGCGTACGTCAGGATCGCCAGGCCCCGGAGGAGCACGTCCGGCCACTTGTCGCGCATGTACGCGGCGAGCATGCCGAGCGGGATGCCGAGCACGAGCGCGATGATGAGCGCGTAGAACACGAGCTCGACCGTGGCGCCGCCGTACTCGAGGATGATCTGGCTGATCGGCCGGTGGTCCGTGACCGTCGTGCCGAAGTCGCCGCGGACGATCTGTCCGAGGTACTGCAGGTACTGCACGATCACCGGACGGTCGTAGCCCGCGGCGTGCAACCGCGCCTGCAGCTGCTCGGGCGTCAGGCGCCCTCCCACCGAGGCGACGATCGGGTTCCCGATGACGCGCATGAGGAAGAACACGAGCGTCACGAGGATGAAGACGGTCGGGAAGATGAGGAGGAACCGGACGAGGACGTACCGTCCGAGCCCTCCCCCGCCGGCCGAGCGACGAGCGGCGGTCGCCTTCGTCGGCTCCGCCGCCACGGGGTCCGCGTTGGTCACGGTCACGAGTGCTGTGTGCCTTTCTGTCCGGTGCCGGTCGGGAGGGACGGTTCGCGCCCGCCTCGTCGGCGTGCGGACCGTACCGGGGTCGCCCCGGTCCTCCCGGCCGGGCAACGAGAGGGGGCGCCCCGGTCGGAGCGCCCCCTGCACGTGGTGCCGAGATTACTTGGTGAGCGTCCCGTACCGGAACTTGAACGAGGGGTCGAGCACGAGGCCCTTGACGTCCTTGCTCGCGACGGCGACCTGCTTGCCCTGGAGGAGGGGCAGGGTCGAGATCTGCTCGGCCTCACGCTGCTGCGCCTGACCGATGATGTCCGCACGCTTCGTCTTGTCGGACTCCGCCTGCTCCTGCGCGATCAGCTTCTGGATCGTCGGGTCGTCGTAGTGGTTCTGCACGAAGTTGTCCTTCGTGAAGAACGGCGACAGGTAGTTGTCCGCGTCCGAGAAGTCCGGGAACCAGCCGAGCTGGTACTCCGGGTAGGCGTCCTTCACGCGCTCGGCCGAGTAGGTCGTGTACAGCGTCGACTGGATGTTGACGTCGAACAGGCCCGAGTTCTCGAGCTGGGTCTTGAGGAGCGCGTACTCGTCGTCGCTCGCCTCGCCGTAGTGGTCCGGCGCGTACTGGATGTTGAGCGTCACCTTGCCGGTCACACCCGCGTCGGCGAGGGTCTTCTTCGCCTTCTGGACGTCCGGGCCGCCGTTGCCGTCGCCGTAGAGCGTCTTGAACGGCGTGGTCGCACCGGTCAGGCCGTCCGGCACCATCGAGTACGCCGGCGTGTAGGTGTTGTCGTAGACCTGCTTGGCCAGGGCGTTGCGGTCCACGACGTCGGCGACGGCCTTGCGGACCGCGAGGGCCTTGGCCGGGTCCTTCTCGCTCGTCGTCGCGCCGAACGGCTGCGTGTTGAAGTTGAACACGACGTAGCGGAGCTCGCCGCCCGGGCCGTAGGTGACCTTGAGGTTCTTCTTCTTCGCCAGGTTCGTGACGTCGGTCGGCGTGAAGGAGCGGTACGCCACGTCGACGTCGCCCTTCTGCACCGCGAGCTTGAGGTCGGTCTCCTTGGTGAAGTACTGCGCCGTGACCTGGTCGGTCTTCGCCTTGCCGAGCACGCCGTCGTACTTGTCGTTGCGGGCGTACTGGATGAGGTCGTTCTGCTTGTACGACGTGATCTTGTACTGTCCCGCGAAGGCGTCGCCGGAGACGATCTTCGACGCCGGCGTCAGCTTGGTCGCCGAGAACACCTGCTCGTCGACGATGGGGCCGGCCGGGCTCGACAGCACCTGCGGCCAGGTCTGGTCGGCGTGGTTCAGGTGGAACACGACCGTCGTCGCGTTCGGGGTCGAGATGCTCTTCATGTTGGCGAGCAGCGACTGCGGGCCGTTCGCGTTGTTGATCTTGACCTCGCGGTCGAACGAGAACTTGACGTCGCTCGAGGTGAGCTTGTGCCCGTTCGCGAACTCGAGGCCCTTCTTGAGGGTGACCGTGTAGGTCGTCGGGTTCGTGAAGGTGCCCTTGGTCGCGATGTCCGGCTTGACGTCCGGGCTGCCCGACGGCGTGTTCATGAGGAACGGGAACACCTGGTTCTGGACCACGAAGGACCCGGTGTCGTACGACCCGGCCGGGTCCAGCGAGACGATGCTGTCGCTCGTGCCGACGATCAGGCCGTTCAGGTTCGAGGACGAGCCGCCGCCCGCACAGCCGGTGAGCACGAGCGTCGTCGCCAGGGCCCCTCCGGCGAGCACGGCGGCGCGCTTGCCCAGCTTGGTCACGGAAGCCATGTCCGTATGCCTCTCTGTCATGGATGCAGGAGTCCTCGGTCGCGCGTGTGGATCTGCTGGGCGCGCGAGGACACTCAAGATTGGCACCCCCGCCACCTGGAGGACGAATCGGGGGACGTTTGTTTACACCGTCGTAATACCGTCCGGCCGGACGGAAGCGTGCTCCGGCGCCCGTCGGCGCGAGTCGGCGAGCGGCGGCGCGATTCGGCGCGCGGCGTCAAGCCGACTCGGCGTCCGCTTTGAGCCGCATCCGCTGCGCGTCGATCGCGACGAGCTGCCGCTGGAGCTCGGCGCGGCGATCGGCCTGCTCGTGCGGGTCGGTGCGCTGGAGCTGTCCGAGCAGGGACGCCTTCCGGGCGAGCAGGTCCCGTTCGACGAGGGCCACGACGATGCTGCGGCAGTACAACGCCAGGTCCTCGTCCGTACGGGCGGGCAGCGGCGCGACGGCGAGTTCCTGGACGAACGGGGCGAACGGCCCGGGCACGTCGCCGAGCACTCGGTCGAGCCACCCCGGTCCACCGAGTGCGTCCCCGTTCGCCACGACGGCGTCGCGCACGACCGCGAGCACCGGGGCCGTGAACACCGCACCCGCCGTGAGCCCGACGAGCGTGGCACCGACCCGTTCGGGCTGCTGGACCATCGCCATGACGGCGTCGCGCTCCATGCGCGTGATCGGGTCGTTCGGGAGCGCGCGGAGCGTCGCGGTCGGGGCGTCGTCCGGGGTCGGGGCACCGGTGCCGCCCGTGCCACCCGCCGCGAGCGCACGGGCCCCGGCCGCGCCGAATGCTGCTCCCGTGCGGCGGTCGGCACCGCGGACTCCCCCGGTGTCATCGGCGTACCGGGACCCCGCCGCGGCGGATCGTCCCGGCCCAGCAGCGTCACCGGAGGTGCCCTGCCGGCGCCGCGCGGTCTCGACGGCGCTGCGGACCTCACCGATGTCCATGCCGAGCCAGCCGGCGAGTTCGCGGACGTAGCCCTGCGTCATCGCGCGGTCCCGGATGCCGGCGAGCACGGGAGCCGCGGCCCGCAGCGCTGCCACACGCCCCTCGACCGTCTCGAGGTCGTGGCCGTCCAGCGTCCGCCGGATCATGAACTCGAACATCGGGCGTCGCCCGGCGACGAGCCGGCGGATCGCGTCGTCACCCCGAGCGAGGCGGAGGTCGCACGGGTCGAGTCCGCCCGGGGCGACCGCGACGAACGTCTGCGCGGCGAACCGCTGTTCCTCGGCGAAGGCACGGGAGGCGGCACGTTGTCCGGCCTCGTCGGGGTCGAAGGTGAACACCACCTCGCCCGTGGCCGACGGGTCGCGTCCGGACACGTCGCCGAGCATGGGGCGGAGCACCTTGATGTGGTCGACCCCGAACGCCGTGCCACAGGTCGCGACGGCCGTCGTCACACCCGCGAGGTGGCACGCCATGACGTCGGTGTAGCCCTCGACGATGACGACCTGCTTGCTCTTCGAGATGTCACGGCGGGCGAGGTCGAGCCCGTAGAGCACCTGGCTCTTGTGGTACACGGGCGTCTCGGGGGTGTTGAGGTACTTCGGCCCCTTGTCGTCGTCGAGCAGCCGCCGCGCGCCGAAGCCGATGGTGGCTCCCGTCACGTCGCGGATGGGCCAGATGAGCCGTCCGCGGAAGCGGTCGTACGGGGAACGATCGCCCTGGCTGACGAGGCCGGCGGTGACGATCTCCTCGAGGCTGAACCCCCGTCCGCGCAGGTGGTCCCGGAGGGCGTCGTACGACTTCGGGGCGAACCCGATGCCGAACCGCGCCGCCGCGGCGGGGTCGAACCCGCGTTCGCCGAGGAACCGCCGGGCGGGTTCGGCACCCGGGGTCGTGAGCTGCTCGATGAACCAGGTGGCCGCGGCCTCGTTCGCGGCGAGCAGGCGGGCACGCGTGTTGTGGTCGGTGCGGGGGCCGTCGCCGTCCTCGTAGTGGAGCGTGAAGCCGATCTTGGCGGCCATCCGCTCGACGGCCTCCTGGAACGTCGTGTGGTCCATCTTCATGAGGAAGCTGTAGACGTCGCCGTCCTCGCCGCACCCGAAGCAGTGGTACCGACCGACCTGGGGCCGCACGTGGAACGAGGGGCTCCGCTCGTCGTGGAACGGGCAGAGTCCCTTGAGGGAACCGACGCCGGCGGACTTCAGCGTCACGTAGTCCCCCACGACGTCGGCGATGTTCACACGCTGACGCACCTCGTCGATGTCGTCCCGCGTGATGAGTCCCGCCACGCGACGATCCTACGCGGCGGCGCCGACCCCGACTGCGGACCCGGCGTCGGGAGGTGGACAAGCCCCGCGCCGCGGGACCGGGTTCAGACCGCGATGTGCACGGTCTCGCGCACGCCCGCGACGAGGCGCTTGTGCCATGCGAGCGCGCCTTGGTCGGTCAGGCTCGCGACCTGGTCCACGACGGCTCGACGCCGGCCGGCGTCGTCGGTGGCCGCCCGCCAGTCCGCGGCGAACCCGGGCTCGAGCTCGCGGTCCTCCGCCGCGACGAGCGCGTCGAGGAGTTCGGTGAGCACCGCCCGCTGGCGTTCGTACACGGGCTGCCGGTCGCCCTGCGTCATGACGAAGGCCGCGACGATGCCCTTGAGCACCGCGATCTCGCCGATGATCTCGGGCGGGACGACGACGCTCGCCGCGAACCGGACCAGGCTGCCCGAGGCGTAGGAGGCCCGCGTCGCCTGGGTCGCGGTGCGGGCGAACCGGCCGATGAACTGGCTCGTCAGGTTCTTGAGCCGGGCCTGCGCGACGCGGGAGCCGTCGTACGAGGTCATCCACAACGACAGCGACCGCAGCCGATCGAACGCCTCGAGGAGTTCGTCCCGGCTCAGGGTGTCGCCGACCCAGGCGTGCATGGCGGACACGATGTCGTTCTCGCCGACGCGGTCCCCGAGGGCGGCCACGTCGATGAACCCGGCCACGACGGCGTCCTCGAAGTCGTGCACCGAGTACGCGATGTCGTCGGACAGGTCCATGACCTGGGCCTCGATGCACCGCTGCCGCCGTGGTGCGCCCGAGCGGAGCCACGTGAACGCGTCGACGTCGTCGTCGTAGAACCCGAACTTCCGCCGGCCCGACGACGGTTCGAGCACGCCCTGCGCCGCTGGCCACGGGTACTTGCAGCTCGCGTCGAGGCTCGCCCGCGTCAGGTTCAGTCCGTACGGCCGGCCGTCCTCGCCGTAGAGCTTCGGCTCGATGCGCGTGAGGAGCCGGAGCGTCTGCGCGTTGCCCTCGAACCCGCCGATGTCCGCCGCCCAGGCGTTGATCGCGGTCTCGCCGTTGTGGCCGAACGGCGGGTGTCCGATGTCGTGGGCCAGGCACGCGGTGTCCACGACGTCCGGGTCGAGCCCGAGGCTGTCCGCGAGCTCCCGTCCGACCTGGGCGACCTCGAGCGAGTGCGTCAGGCGGTTGCGGGCGAAGTCGAGGCCGGTGGTCGGGCTGAGCACCTGCGTCTTGGCCGCGAGCCGCCGGAGCGCGCTCGAGTGCAGCAGGCGGGCGCGGTCACGGGCGAAGTCGCTCCGTCGGCTCGAGTGTTCCTCGGGCAGCCACCGCTCGGCGTCGGCGGGGCCGTAGCTCGCCAACCCGCCGTGCCCCGTCAGGGAGTCCATCAGCCGCCCGAGTGGTGCAGCTCGGCCGCGGCGAGGACCTGCCGGAACTCCGCGTCGACGTCGCGGCTCTCGAGCCATCGGTCCGGCAGCGCGGTCTTCTTCGGGTGTCCCGCGCGACCCCGTGGGCCCTCGACGTCGGCACCCGGGTAGGGAGCGGACCAGTCGAGTCGGCCGAGGAGGTCGTCGATCTCCTGCAGACTCGACGCCATCGCGAGTGCGGATCGGACCTCACCGCCGATCGGGTAGCCCTTGAAGTACCAGGCGACGTGCTTCCGGATGTCGCGGCAACCGTGCTCCTCGGACTCGAGGAACTCGACGAGGAGTTCCGCGTGCCGCCGGAAGGCGACCGCGACCTCGCCCAGCGTGGGCATCGCCCGGACGTCCTCGCCGCGGAAGGCCGCCGCCAGGTCGCCGAACAGCCACGGACGTCCGAGGCACCCGCGCCCGACGACGACGCCGTCGCACCCGGTCTCGTCGACCATCCGCAGGGCGTCCGCCGCCGACCAGATGTCACCGTTGCCGAGGACGGGGACGTCGGTGATCGTCTCCTTGAGGGTCGCGATCGCCGACCAGTCCGCCTGGCCCGAGTAGTGCTCGTTCGCCGTCCGCGCGTGGAGCGAGATCGCCGCGACACCGGCGTCCCGCGCGATCCGCGCGGCGTCGAGGTACGTCAGGTGGTCCGCGTCGATCCCCTTGCGCATCTTGACCGTGACCGGCACGTCACCAGCGGCGCGGACCGTCTTGGTCACGAGCTCGCGGAACAGGTCCAGTTTCCAGGGCAGTGCTGCCCCTCCGCCCTTGCGGGTGACCTTCGGCACGGGGCACCCGAAGTTCAGGTCGATGTGGTCGGCGCGGTCCTCCGCGACGAGCATGGTCGCCGCCTCGGCGACCGTGTTCGGCTCGACGCCGTACAGCTGGATCGACCGCGGGGTCTCGGACTCGTGGTGCTGGATGAGCTGCATCGACACCGGGGTCCGCTCGACGAGCGCCCGCGACGTGATCATCTCGCACACGTAGAGGCCGGCGCCGTACTCGCGGCAGAGGCGGCGGTACGCCATGTTGGTGATCCCCGCCATGGGGGCGAGCACGACCGGCGCCGCGACCTCGATGGGGCCGATGCGCAGGGGCGCTGCGGGTGCACTCGTGATCGTCATCGTCCTCCATTGTCCCAGATGCTCGGTGTCGGAGCGCCGCGCCGGATCCCCCTGTTAGCGTCTCGGGCATGACGACCGCCATGGACGGCCCCGAACGCTTCGCCGCCGACGCCGACGCTCGTGGGCTCGAGGTCGAGATCGTGGAGCGGGGCCCGTCCGCCTCGCTCGGGGAGGCCGCGGCCGCGCTCGGCATCCAGCCCGGTGACATCGTCAAGTCGCTCGTGGTCAAGCGGCACGACGGCGGGTACCTGTTCGCGCTCGTGCCGGGCGGCCGCAGCATCGCCTGGAAGAAGCTCCGCGCGGTCGTCGGTGTCAACAAGCTGTCGATGCCCGACGCGGGTACCGCGCTCGAGGCCACCGGCTACGAACGCGGCACGATCACGCCGATCGGCAGCACGACGCCGTGGCCGGTGTACGCCGACGAGCGGATCGCCGGCCGCCGCATCGCGATGGGCAGCGGTCGTCACGGCGCGAGCGCCTTCGTCGACGCGGACGCGCTCGTCGCCGCCTACGGCGCCGTCCTCGCGGACATCACCGACGAGGAACCGCAGCGCTCCTGACCCGCCCCGGCCCCGGCCCCGCCCGCCCCGGGCGGGCCCGGGCCGGCCCGGCCCCGTTCCGCGAGATCGCAGTCGTTGCCACTGTCGCCGCGCCCAGAACGGCAACGACTGCGATCTCGCGCCCCTGATGGCGCGTCGGCGGTCTAGTCAGGGACCTCGGTCCAGGCGCCCTCGGCACCCGGCACGAAGCAGACGTCGCCCTCGCAGACCGGCGCGCCTCCGGCCAGGTCGAGCGCCACCAGTCCACCACCAGTCGGGAGGAGCGGGACCGGTCGCTGCACCGCCTCCCGTCCGTCGAGACCCGGCAGCGCGCTCATCGTGCGCCCTCGGCGACGACCGCCGCGTCGGCGTCCGCGTCGTCAGCTGCTCGCGCCGTCGTCGCGGCGACGTCGTCCGCGGTCCGCATCGCGACCACCTGCTCGAGCACCTGCGTGAAGGTGGCGGGATCCTGGGCGCCCGAGACGCCGTACTTGCCGTCGATGACGAAGAACGGGACGCCCGTGATGCCGAACGCCTGCGCCTGTGCCTGGTCGGCACGCACCGCGTCGAGCTGCGCGTCGTCCCGGAGGACGGCGAGGACCTCGTCACGGTCGAGACCGACCTCGGCACCGAGGTCCGCCAGGTCGTCGTCGTGCCCGACGTGGCGACCCTCCACGAAGTAGGCGGCGAACATGCGCTCGACCATGGGCAGCTGCAGGCCCTTGGTCTTGGCGAGGTGGATCACCTGGTGCGCCTTCACCGTGTTCGTGTGGTGGAGCGTGTCGTAGTGGTACTCGAGGCCGACCCCGGCCGCGATCCCCGTCACCGTGTCGATCATCTGCTGCGCCTGCGCGACCGGCAGCCCCTTGTGGCGCGCCAGGAACTCCGCCTCGTTGCCCTCGAAGTCGACCGGGGTGTCCGGGCTGAGCTCGAACGAGTGGTACTCGATCTCGATCCCGGTGGCCTCCGCGGACCCGGCCGTGAAGGCCGCCGCCCCCGCCTCGAACCTGCGCTTGCCGATGTAACACCAGGGGCAGGCGATGTCGGACCAGACATCGACCTTCACGGTTTCGCTCATGACGGGCGCAACCCCGGCCCTCCCGGCCGCATTCCCGCGGTCGGGAGGGCCGGGGCGGCCGATCGACTACGCGCCGACGAGGCGTGACCCGAGGTACCCCTGGAGCTGGTCGAGCGCCACGCGCTCCTGCCCCATCGTGTCGCGCTCGCGGACGGTGACGGCGCGGTCCTCGAGCGTGTCGAAGTCGACGGTGATGCAGAACGGGGTGCCGATCTCGTCGTGCCGGCGGTACCGACGGCCGATCGCACCGGCGTCGTCGAAGTCGACGTTCCACAACTGTCGGAGGTCGTCGGCGAGGCCGCGCGCGACGGGCGACAGCTGCTCGTTGCGCGACAGCGGCAGCACGGCGGCCTTGACCGGGGCGAGACGGGGGTCCAGGCGCAGGACCGTGCGCTTGTCGACGCCGCCCTTGGCGTTCGGGGCCTCGTCCTCGTGGTAGGCGTCGAGCAGGAACGCCATGAGGGCGCGGGTGAGTCCGAACGACGGTTCGATGACGTACGGCGTGTACCGCTCGCCGGACGCCTGGTCGAAGTACCGGAGGTCCTGGCCCGACGCGTTGATGTGGTTCGTCAGGTCGAAGTCGGTGCGGTTCGCGACGCCCATGAGCTCGCCCCACTCCCCCGACACGAAACCGAAGCGGTACTCGATGTCCGCGGTGGCGTCGGAGTAGTGCGCCCGCTCGCCGTCCGGCACGTCGAAGCGACGCAGGTGCTCCGGGTCGATGCCCAGGTCGGTGTACCAGGCGACGGCGTCCGTGATCCAGCGCTCGTACCACTCGGCGGCCTCGGCCGGGGGCACGAAGTACTCGATCTCCATCTGCTCGAACTCACGCGTCCGGAAGATGAAGTTGCCGGGCGTGATCTCGTTGCGGAATGCCTTGCCGACCTGGCCGATGCCGAACGGGGGCTTCATCCGGCTCGTGGTGACGACCTGCGCGAAGTCGACGAAGATGCCCTGCGCGGTCTCCGGCCGGAGGAAGTTCAGGCCCTCCTCGTTGTCGACGGGCCCGAGGTAGGTCTTGAGCATCCCCGAGAAGTTCTGCGGCTCGGTCCACTGGCCGCGCGTGCCGCAGTTCGGGCAGGCGATCTCGGCCATGCCGCCCTCGGGCTGCCGGTCCTTCTTCGCGACGAACGCGTCCACCAGGTGGTCCTGCCGGAACCGGTGGTGGCAGTGCAGGCACTCGACGAGCGGGTCCGTGAAGGTCGCGACGTGACCCGAGGCCTCCCACACCTTGCGGGGCAGGATCACCGCGGAGTCGAGGCCCACCATGTCCCCACGGCCGCGGACGAACCGCTGCCACCACTGGCGCTTGATGTTCTCCTTGAGCTCGACGCCGAGGGGCCCGTAGTCCCACGCCGACCGCGATCCGCCGTAGATCTCGCCGGACTGGAAGACGAAGCCACGACGTTTCGCGAGGGCGATGACGTTGTCGAGACGGGAGGGCTGTGCCAAAGGGTGCTCCAGAGGTCGCCGAGCTGGATGCCCGGTGCGGTGACGTACCGGGCAATGCTACCGGCGGCACTCCGCCTGTGCGGGCGCTCAGCGCCACAGCCGACACCGAGCGGACCGTGACCGGACCGGTACGCCAGGTCGTCGGGGAATGCGTACCGTCATGTCCAGTTGACGATCAGTCAGCAAACACCACGAACGACAGGACGAGATCCGATGACAACACACCGCGTGCGTGGCGGCAGCAGCCGTGCGCTCGCTTGGGGGACCACGATCGCGCTCGGCGTCACCACCGCCCTCGCGATCACCGGCTGCAGCGCGGCCGCGACCCGGCCCGAGGGGACCGCGGTCGCGCACCGCTCCACGACGAGAACGACCGCGAGCGCGACGTCGACCCCGTCGGCGCCCGCGACCACGTCCAACCCGCACGCGACGCCGGCGCCGTCCGCCGCCGAGGCCGCTGCAGCGGCCTCGGCGTCCGCCGCCTCGGCCTCGACGTCCGCCGCGGCGGCCGCTGCCGCCGCTCCGAGTACACCGAGCAGTGGCGCGCTCGTCGCGATGCTCCAGGACGCACCCGTCCCGGCACTGTGCCGGCACACCGCCGGGACCCTCGTGCACGGCACACTGCCCGCCCAGGCGGGCCACGCCGGGACCGTGGCGCTCTCCTACCTCGTCGGCACGGGCCGCCCCGAGGCAGCGCTGACGAGCGTCGGCGCACTCGAGGGCGCCGGGAGTCACGACGTCGTCGCGGGCCTGTACTGCGACGCCGGTGGAGTGCCCTGGCCCGAGGTGGTCGGCGTGTGGCGGTGGACGGGCGGCTCGACGCTCCGGTTCGTGTCCGTCTACGCCCCCGAGCAGCTCTCGCACAACATCGTGTCGCTGCACAGCATCGCCGTGTCGGGCGCCGCGATCGACGTGACCTGGACCGGCCCGGCTCCGGGCAAGGACGATGCGGACGGCAGCGAGCACTCGAGCGCCGTCCTCACCCTCCGGGGTGAGCAGCTCGTCGCATCCGGGTACCACTCGACCGTCGTCTGACGCAGCCACGATCCGGCAGGTCGACCGGTCCCGCGCCGCGGTGCGGGGCTGGTCGACCGGGTCGGTCGCGCTTCAGGCGCGCGGCGTCGGCGCGTCCACCGCCCCACCGAACCGTCGGTCCCGCGAGGCGTACAGCTGGATGGCGTCCCAGAGGTCCTGCCGGCGGAAGTCCGGCCACAGGCGGTCGAGGAACACCATCTCGGCGTACGCCGACTGCCAGAGCAGGAAGTTGCTCGTCCGCTGCTCCCCCGAGCTCCGGACGAACAGGTCGACATCGGGCATCTCCGGCGTGTAGAGCCGCCGGGCGATCGCCTTCTCCGTGACCTGTGCCGGCCGCATCCGACCCGCCGCGACGTCGTCCGCGATGCTCCGGACCGCGTCGGCGATCTCGGTGCGGCCGCCGTAGTTGACGCACATCGTCAGCGTCAGCCGGTCGTTGTGCGCGGTCATCCGCTCCGCGTACTGCAGCTCGTCGATGACGCTCCGCCACAGCCGCGGCTTGCGTCCGGCCCAGCGCACGCGGACGCCCCACTCGTTCAGCTGGTCTCGACGGCGGTGCAGGACCTCGCGGTTGAACCCCATGAGGAACCGCACCTCGTCCGGGGACCGCTTCCAGTTCTCGGTCGAGAACGCGTACGCCGACAGGTGCTTCACGCCGATCTGGACCGCACCCGCGACGACGTCGAGCAACGACGCCTCGCCCGCGCGGTGCCCCTCGATGCGGGTCAGGCCGCGCTCGTTCGCCCATCGCCCGTTGCCGTCCATGACGACGGCGACGTGCTCCGGGACTGCGCCGGCCGGGAGGGACGGCGGCTGTTCACCGGTCCAGTCCAGCGGTCGGAACGGTTCCGCTGGCACGGATCGGCGGGGGCTCATGCGATCGGGGTTCCTTCTGCTCGTCCTGCGGCCGATCCGGGGGTCACCGGAACGGGGTGCTCGCTCCGGTCGACGTGCGGGAGGGAGCGCAACGATCGTTCCAGGTGCCACTGCGCGTACGCCGCGACCACGCCGGAGGCCCGGGAGCGCGTCCGCTCGTCCGCCGCGTCGGCCGTCGCCCAGTCCCCGGCGAGCAGCGCACCGAGCAGGCCGAGCGTCACGGGATCGAGCCGTGGCGAGCCCGGCGGCGCCGCCCGGTCCGCGACGACCCCGCCGAGCTGCACGACGAACGCCGAGTGCGGGCCGGGATCGCCGGTGACGGCGCAGTCCCGGAAGCTCGGGGCCCATCCCGCGATGCTCATCGCGCGGAGCAGGTAGGAGTCGAGGGTCAGGCTCGACGCGTGCTCCTGCCGGGACAGCGACCGGAGCGCCCCGACGAGGAGCAGGTACTGCTGCAGGCCCGCATCGGCGTCGCTCAGCCGGTCGGCGGTCTCGACCATGGCACTGGCGGCCGTGTAGCTGCCGTAGTCGGCGACGATCTGCGCCCCGTACGACCCGATCGACTCGGCCTGCGTCACGATGTCGAGCGACCGGCCCTCGTAGAACTGCGCGTCGACGACCATGAACGGCTCGAGGCGCGCACCGAACTTGCTCGCGGTGCGCCGGACGCCCTTCGCCACGGCGCGGACCTTGCCGTGCTGCCGGCTCAGCATCGTGACGATACGGTCCGCCTCACCCAGCTTGTGGGTGCGGAGGACGACGCACTCGTCGCGGTACAGGGGCACCGGACCATGATCCCACGGGCCTCCGACGGCGCCGGCGCAGGGCCTCCGACCACGCGCTGGCGCAGGGCCTCCGACGGCGCCGGCGCAGGGCGTCAGGCGGACGCGAGCACGGCCTCCCCGGCGACGGCACCGGCGCGCACCGCGCGGTTGACGGCCGACACGATCGCCTTGAGCGAGGCGGTCGCGATGTCGGCGTCGATGCCGACGCCCCACAGGCGGGAGCCATCGACGTCGAGCTCGACGTACGCGGCGGCCTTGGCGTCACCGGAGGCGCTCATGGTGTGCTCGACGTAGTCGTACAGCGTCACCGCGACGCCCTGGTCGGCGAGGATCCGGATGAACGCGTCGATCGGGCCGGTCCCGATCGCCTGGGCGTCCACCCCGCCGTCGTCGACGCGCATCGTCACGGTGAGCTGCGTGGTCCCACCGAAGTCGCTCGACGTCGCCGTCTTCGTGAGCTCGTAGCGGCCCCACTTGTCGTCCTCGGCGGGCGCCGGCAGGTACTCGTCGCTGAACAGCTCCCAGATCGCCTCGGACGTGAACTCGCCGCCTTCGGCATCGGTCCGCCGCTGCACCACGCCGGAGAACTCGATCTGCAGCCTGCGCGGCAGGTCCAGGGCGTGGTCCTGCTTGAGCAGGTACGCGACACCACCCTTGCCGGACTGGGAGTTCACGCGGATGACCGCTTCGTAGCTCCGGCCGATGTCCTTCGGGTCGACGGGCAGGTACGGCACCGCCCAGACCATGTCGTCGACGCTGCTGCCCGCTGCCTCGGCCCGGGCCGTCATGGCCTCGAGCCCCTTCTTGATGGCGTCCTGGTGCGACCCGCTGAACGCGGTGTACACGAGGTCGCCCGCCCAGGGCTGTCGCTCGGGCACGGGCAGCTGGTTGCAGTACTCGACCGTGCGCTTGACCTGGTCGATGTCCGAGAAGTCGATCATCGGGTCGATGCCCTGCGTGAACAGGTTCATGCCGAGCGCGACGAGGTCCACGTTGCCCGTCCGCTCCCCGTTGCCGAACAGGCAGCCCTCGATCCGGTCGGCGCCGGCCATGTACCCGAGCTCGGCCGCGGCGACGGCGGTGCCGCGGTCGTTGTGCGGGTGGAGCGACAGGATCACGTTCTGCCGGTGGTTCAGGTTCCGCGACATCCACTCGATCGAGTCGGCGTAGACGTTCGGCGTCGCCATCTCGACGGTGGCGGGCAGGTTGATGACGACCTTGCGCTCCGGTGTCGGCTCGAGGACCTCGAGCACCTCGTTGCAGATGCGCAGCGCGACCTCGAGCTCGGTGCCCGTGTACGACTCCGGCGAGTACTCGTAGTACACCGTGGTGCCGTGACGGAGTGTGGCCTCGGCGGCCTTGCACATCCGGGCGCCCTCGAGCGCGATGTCGACGACCCCCTGGACGTCGGTCCGGAAGACGACGTCACGCTGGACGACGCTCGTCGAGTTGTACAAGTGGACGATGGCCTGCTTCGCCCCGTCGATCGCCTCGTAGGTGCGGGCGATGAGGTGCTCACGGGCCTGCGTCAGGACCTGGATCGTCACGTCGTCCGGGATCGCGCCTTCGTCGATCAGACTGCGGACGAAGTCGAAGTCGGTCTGCGAGGCGCTGGGGAACCCGACCTCGATCTCCTTGTAGCCCATGCGCACGAGCAGGTCGAACATCGCCCGCTTGCGGTCGGCGTCCATCGGGTCGATGAGGGCCTGGTTGCCGTCACGGAGGTCGACCGCGCACCAGCGGGGTGCCTCGGCGATCTGCTTCGTCGGCCAGGTGCGGTCCGGCAGGTCGACCGTGATCTGCTCGGAGAAGGGGACGTACTTGTGGATCGGCATCCCGGAGGGGCGCTGCGTGTTCTGCATGGTGGTCACTCGCTTCGTTGCTGGTCTCGTGTCGGCCGACGACGGACTCCGCGACGAGGGGGGCCGGTGGTCAGGCCTCGTCGCGGCGGCGAAGGAGGAGGAGTGCAGCGTGCATCGGCACCCACGGTAGCACCGCAGCGGCCACCGTGGGCGATGACGCCCAGGTGGCCGCTGCGGTGGCCCGCACCCCTCAGTCGACCGCGAGGGCCTCACGCGGCGTCACCCGCATCGCCCGACGCACCGGAGCGACAGTCGCCACGACGGCGAGGAGGAGCGCGCCGCCCACCACCACCGCCACGGTCACCGGTGGCAGGACGGGCGTCAGCGGGAAGTGCAGCGTTCCGAGCAGCGTCCGCGCCGCCAGCCAGCCGTAGACGACACCGAGCACCAGTCCGGTGACGACGGCGGCAGCGACCATCTGGACGGCCTCGGTCACGATCATGCGCCGGACCTGTGACGCGGTCAGGCCGAGCACGCGGAGGAGGCCGAGCTCGCGGCGCCGCTGCACGACCCCGAGCGCCAGAGCGTTGACGACACCCACCGCGGCGAGGACGCCGGAGAACCCGACGAGTGCGCTGACGACCGCGTTGAGCTGGGCGAAGAAGTGGTCCTCGGAGCGGATGGTCGCCGCGGACGCCGCCGAGCCGCCACCGAGTTCCCGCACCGAGAGCGCCGAGACGTGCTGGAGGATCCCGAGCGCGACCGCGAACGTGACGAGCAGCGTCACGCCGATCACGAGTCCGATCACCGCGCGTGCGGTGCGTCCCGGGGCGCGGAGCGCGTTCCGCCCCGCGAGCAGCACGACCGGGTCACGGGAGCCGATCCGTCCGGCCAACGCGAGGACCGGCGGCATGACGAGCGGTGCACCGACGACGACGCCCGAGAACGAGACGAACGCGCCGAAGGTGCCCGGCAGCACGGCGAGCACGGTGACGCCGCCGAGCGCGACGGCGAGGAGCATGGACGCCGCGCCCACGACGAGCAGCGTGATCGCGACCGCGCGGCGACCACGACCGGCGCGGAGGTCGGCGGCGGTGGGTTCGACCGTGTTCGACAGCGCCTGCAGGGGCGTCACGGCGAGCACGCGCCGGCTCCCCGCCCGGAACGCCGCCCAGGTCGCGACGACCACCGCGCCGACCGGGAGCACGATGCCCGCGGGCACGAGGTCGTACGTGGTGTCCGGCAGGAAGTGTCGGGCACGCAGCATCGCGACGACGACGGCGGCGACCCCCACGCCCAGGACACCGCCGAGGAGCGCTCCCACCACGCCGACCAGGACCCCCGACCGACCGATGCCACGCCGGAGGGCCGCCCCGGTCGCCCCGACGAGCCGCTGCAGGGCGAGGACCCGCGTCTGCCCGGCGATGATCGTGCTGCAGGTGTTCGCGGTGACGATCGAGCCGACGTAGACGGCGACCGCGAGGAACACCCACCCGACCACCGACAGCACCGCCTGGACCGAGCCGACGTCCTCGAGCCCGATGGCGCGCAGTGCGTCGGCGACCACACCGGGCGTGATGACGAGCACCGTCCCGAACATCGAGGCGAGCGCCGCGACGAGCAGCGTCGGGCGGAAGGCGCGCAGCGTGTCGAGTCCTCGAGCCGTCGGCCGTCGGGTCGGGCGTCGGAGCGGCCGTGGCGTCCGGGACGCGATGGCCGCGTCCGTACCGCTGGTCGAGCTCATGCCGCGGCCTCCATCCCGAGCATCGTCGTCGAGATCTCCGCCGGCGTCATGGACGGCCGGTCCCCGACCACCCGTCCGTCGGCGAGGAACAGGATGCGGTCCGCGTTGGCGGCCGCGACGGCGTCGTGCGTCACCATGACGACGCTCTGTCCCCACTCGCCGACGGCACCGCGGAGGATCGCGAGGACGTCCCTCCCGGTGCGGGAATCGAGGGCTCCGGTCGGCTCGTCCGCGACGACGACGGCGGGACGGGTGGCGAGCGCGCGCGCGATCGCCACGCGCTGCTGCTGGCCGCCCGACAGCTCGTGGGGTCGGTGGTCGAGTCGATCCGCCAGGCCGAGGCGACCGACGAGGTGGTCGATGAAGTCCCGCTCCTCGGCGGTCGGACGGCGGCCTCCGAGCAGGAACGGCAGCTCGATGTTCTCGAGGACGTCGAGCGTGGGGACGAGGTTGAAGGACTGGAACACGAACCCGAGGCGGCGTCGGCGCAGGTCGGTGAGTCCGCGGTCGTCGAGGGTCGTGAGGTCGGTGCCGTCCACCACGACCCGGCCACTCGAGACCGAGTCGAGGCCCGCGGCGACGTGCATCAACGTCGACTTGCCGGAGCCCGAGGGACCCATCACCGCCGTGAACGCACCAGCGGCGATCGTGACGCTGACGTCGTCGAGCGCGACCACCGCGCGGCCGTCGCTGCCGTACTGCTTCCGGACGTGTTCCAGACGGATGATCGGTTCGTTCATGCCTCCGAGCCTGGCGGCCGGGAGGCCCGGCGCGCGTCCGTCCCGCGGCGCGCGCCCGTCATCCTCGCGGCTGATCCGACGGCTCTCGAGGGACCAGGCCGTGCTCGTGCGCGAACACGACGAGGCGCACGCGGTCGCGGAGCCCGAGCTTCCCGAGGACACGGGAGACGTGGGTCTTCACGGTCGCCTCGCTGACGAACTCGTGCCGGGCGATCTCCGCGTTGCTCAACCCACGCGCGGCGAGGTCGAAGACCTCGCGTTCCCGCGGGGTCAGGTCGGCGAAGGCAGCCGGAGGTGCCGGCGGGGCGGACCGTTCCTGGAACCGGCGCAACAGGTCGCGCGTGGCCGCCGCCGCGAACACCGTCGTTCCTGCGTGCACGGTCCGGATCGCCGCGAGCAGGAACTCCGGGTCGGCGTCCTTGAGCACGAAGCCGCTCGCACCGGCACGGATCGCCCGCGCCGCCGCCTCGTCGAAGTCGAAGGTCGTGAGCACGAGCACCTGCGGGCCGGCACCCTGGGCACGCGCCTCGACGATGCGGGCGGTCGCCGTGATGCCGTCCATGACCGGCATCCGGACGTCCATGAGCACGACGTCGGGCCGCGTCCGTCGGACGAGCTCGACCCCGGCGGCGCCGTCGCCCGCCTCACCGACGAACAGCAGGTCGGGTTGCGACTCGACGAGCATCGTGATGCCCGTGCGGAACAGCGCCTGGTCGTCGACCAGAGCGACCCGGATCGGTGCGGTCATCGTGCGCCTTCCTCTCGGCCATGTCGGGGCAGCGGGACGGCCCCGGTGCTCCCGGCGGTGGGCAGCCGGACGGCCACCCGGAACTCACCGTTGGTCGGCCCCGCGGACATCGTCCCGCCGGACAACGCCGCGCGCTCCCGCATCCCGACCAGACCGTGCCCGACGCCCTGGCCGCCGTGGCCCTCGGGCGGGAGCCGGTTCGCCACGGCGACCTCGACGTGGTCGGGAGCGTACCGCAGCACGAGACGGACGGGTCCGCTCCGGTCGCCGTGCTTCAACGCGTTCGTCAGGCCCTCTTGCACGACGCGGTAGACGGCGAGCTGCGATGTGGTGGGCAGGTGCTCGGGTTCGCCCGCGCGCTCGACCTGGACGTCCAGGCCGACCTGCCGCATGTCCCGCACGAGCTGCTCGATGTCGTCGAGGGCCGGCGTCGGACCCGGCGCCTCGTCGTGCCGCAGTGCACCGAGGAGCTCACGGACGTCGCCGAGGGCACGGCGGGCGGTCGCGCCGATCGTCGCCAGCGCGGCGTCCGCGCTCTCCGGGGAGGACCGCATCGCGTAGCGGGCGCCGTCGGCCTGAGCGATCACGACCGCGAGCGAGTGCGCCACGATGTCGTGCATCTCGCGGGCGATGCGCACCCGTTCCTGCTCGACCGCCACGGCTCGGTCCGAACGGGCCGCGTCGCGCTCGGCGAGGAGTTGGGCCTCGAGACTGACGCGCGCCACGCCGCGGGCGCGGGCCACCGCGCCCGCGAGCCACGGCAGGACGAGCAACGCCACGATGACGACGAAGTAGCCCGTGCCCTGCGCCGCCTCGCGCACGAGCTGCGTGGGGTGCTCGATGAGCGAGCCGACGAGGTCGTATCGCTGGAGGTACTCCTTGACCGTCAGGTACAGCGCGCCGACCACGGACCCCACCAGCGCCGACGTGAGGCCGAACCGACGCACCCGGGGTGAGCCGTAGAGGGCCGTCCCGTAGAGCACACCGGGGATCATGAGGTCGGCGACGGCGACGTTCGCGCTGACGTACATCTGGACGAGTGCGCCCACCCACGCGATGGCGAGCCCACGCCCGGGCGCGAGTCGTCGGAGCGCCAGGGCGAGTCCGAACAACCCGCCGAGCAGCCAGGTCAGACCCGACCACCGGTCGCCGCCCAGGACCGCGACGACCGCCGCGACGAGCGCCAGCACGACGTCGAACGCCATCTGGCTGCGCAGCATGGTCCGGAACACGCCGACAACGCTACGGCCGCTGACCGGCGCCACGCACCCGTCGTCCGGGAAGTCCCCCGCGAGGCGCTCCGGCGTCATCCGATCGGATGACGCCGGACTGGCGATCAGAACCCGAGACGACCGAGCTGCTTGGGGTCGCGCTGCCACTCCTTGGCGACCTTCACCCGGATGTTCAAGTAGACGTGTCGCCCGAGGAGCCGCTCGATCTCCGCGCGCGCCCGGGAGCCGACGTCCCGCAGGCGTTCACCCCCGCGCCCGATGACGATCGCCTTCTGGCTGTCCCGCTCGACGAAGAGGTTCACGTACACGTCGAGCGTGTCGTCGTCCTCGTCGTCCCGCTCGACCATGTCGTCGATCACCACCGCGAGGGAGTGCGGCAGTTCGTCGCGGACGCCCTCGAGCGCGGCCTCGCGGACGAGCTCGGCGACGCGGTCGCTCGCGGTCTCCTCGGTCACGGTCTCGGCGTCGTAGAGCGCGGGCGACTCCGGCAGCAGCCGCACGACCTCGTCCAGGAGTTCGTCGAGCTGGGTGCCGCGGATCCCCGACGTCGGCACGATCGCGTCCCAGTCGCGCAGTTCGGACACCGCGAGCAGTTGCGCCGCCACCTGCTCACGTGAGGCGCGGTCGGTCTTCGTGACGATCGCGATCGTGCGCGCGCGCGGGTGGGCGTCGAGCTGCGCGTTGATGAACCGGTCGCCGGGACCGATCGGCTCGTTCGCGGGCACGCAGAACCCGATGACGTCGACGTCACCGAGGGTCGCCTGCACGAGGTCGTTGAGGCGCTCCCCGAGCAGCGTCCGGGGCCGGTGGACCCCGGGCGTGTCGACGATCACGACCTGCCCGTCGGGCCGGTGCACGACGCCGCGGATCGCGCGTCGGGTGGTCTGGGGCTTCGAGGAGGTGATGGCGACCTTCTCGCCGACGAGGGCGTTCGTCAGGGTCGACTTGCCCACGTTCGGGCGGCCGACGAACGAGACGAACCCGGCCCGGAAGGGGGTCCCGGCGGCATCGCTGGTGGATCCGGTGGTGGTCATGCGGTGTGGTGTCCCGTCGTCGTGGGGGTCGGTTCGTCGTCGAGTGCCGGGGCGTCGTCCGGCGTCGGTGCCCGCTCGACGAGCAGGGTGACCAGGTCGCGACGTCGGCCTTCCACCCGCTCCGCGGTGAGCTCGACGCCGGACACCGTGGCGGTGTCCCCCGCGGTGGCCAGCTGGCCGAGCTCCTTGACGAGCAGGCCACCCGCCGTGTCGACGTCGTCGTCGTCGAGCTCCATCCCGAAGAGGTCGCCGAGCTCGTCGACCGGAAGCCGTGCCGAGATGCGCCAGACGCCCGGGCGGATCTCGGTGCGGTCCACGACGGTGCGGTCGTACTCGTCCGAGATGTCTCCCACGAGTTCCTCGATGAGGTCCTCCATGGTGACGAGTCCCGCGACGCCGCCGTACTCGTCCACCACGAGGAGCAGGTGGTTCTTCACCGCCTGCATGAACCGGAGGGTCTCGTCCGCCGGTTTCGACTCCGGCACGAACTCGGCGGGACGCAACACGGTCGTGACGTCAGCGGTGGCGGATCCCGCGCGCTCGTACAGGGCGCGGGCGACGTCGCGCAGGTGGACGACCCCGAGGACGTCGTCGCTGTCACGGCCGATGACCGGCATGCGGGACACCCCCGACCGCAGCGACCGCTCCATCACGGTGGCGAGGGTGTCGTCGACGTCGACGGTCGTCATGTCCGTGCGCGGGACCATGACCTCGCGGACGAGCGTGTCGCTGAACTCGAACACCGAGTGGATGAGCTCGCGGTCGTCCGCCTCGAGCACGTTGCTCTCGGCCGCCTCGTCGACGATGCTGAGCAGCTGCTCCTCCGTCGCGACGCTCGACCCTCCGCTCCGCCCCGGGGTCACGCGGTCCCCGATCGCGACGAGGACGGTCGCGAGCGGCCCGAGCACGATGCGGACCGCGTGCACGAGGCCGCCCGTCCACGCGATGAGCTGGCCGGCGTGGGCACGGCCGACGCTCCGCGGACTCGACCCCACGAGGACGAAGGAGACGGCCGTCATGACCGCCGCCGAGACGAGCAGCGCGACCCACCAGACCGCGAAGACGCGCACGAGCGCGACCGTGACGAGCACGGCCGCCGCCGTCTCGGCGAGGACGCGGAAGAAGTTGAGGGCGTTGAGGTGCGCTCCCGGGTCGTCCGAGATGGCCTCGACGGCCCGGCGGTACCGGCTGTGCTCGGCGATCTCGTCGAGGTCCGCTCGGGACATCACCGACAACGCGGCGTCCGAGGCGGCGAGCAGACCGCCGAGCACGACCAGTGCGGCCGCCACCGCGAGCAGCACGGCGACCAGGAGCACCGGGGTCACCGGCCTCGACGCTGCGCCGCGAAGGCGCTGAGGATCTCGCCCTGCAACCCGAACATCTCGGCCTTCTCGTCCGGCTCGGCGTGGTCGAAGCCGAGCAGGTGCAGCACACCGTGGCAGGTGAGGAGGAGGAGTTCGTCGAGCGTCGAGTGACCGGCCGTCCGCGCCTGCTCCGCCGCGACCTGGGGACACAACACGATGTCGCCGAGGAGTCCGGGAGGTGTCGGGTCGTCCTCGGTGCCCGGCCGGAGTTCGTCCATCGGGAAGCTCAGGACGTCGGTCGGGCCGGGCTCGTCCATCCACTGGACGTGCAGCTGTTCCATCGCGCCCTCGTCCACGAGCACGATCGCGAGCTCGGCGTCGGCGTGGACATGCATGGCATCGAGCGCGAAGGCCGCGAGACGTTGGACGGCGTCCTCGTCGACCTCGACGCCGGACTCGTTGTTCAGCTCGATGCTCACCGGCTGCCTCCTCGGGCGCTGGTCGGGTACGGGCTCTGCTGGCGGTCCTGCGGCGGTCGCCCACGGCGCTCCGAGCGGTTCGTCCCGTCGGGGTTGCCCCGGTACGGAGTGCCACGACCGCCCGGTCGGTCGCCCGCCTGCTCGGCGAGGCGCTCCTCGTCGTAGCGCGAGTAGGCGTCCACGATGCGGCCGACGAGCGTGTGACGGACGACGTCGTCACTCGTCAGGCGCGCGAAGTGGATGTCGTCGACCTGGTCGAGGATCTGGGTCACGAGCCGCAGACCGCTCACCTGCGCGGGCAGGTCGACCTGCGTGATGTCGCCGGTGACGACCATCTTCGAGCCGAAGCCGAGCCGGGTGAGGAACATCTTCATCTGCTCGGGCGTCGTGTTCTGCGCCTCGTCGAGGACCACGAACGAGTCGTTGAGCGTGCGACCACGCATGTACGCGAGCGGTGCGACCTCGACCGTGCCGGACGCCAGGAGCTTCGGGACCAGCTCGGGGTCCATCATCTCGTTGAGGGCGTCGTACAGCGGCCGGAGGTACGGGTCGATCTTGTCGGTGAGCGTGCCGGGCAGGAACCCGAGCTTCTCACCGGCCTCCACCGCCGGGCGGGTCAGGATGATCCGGTTGACCTCACGTCGCTGCAGCGCCTGCACGGCCTTCGCCATGGCGAGGTAGGTCTTGCCCGTGCCGGCCGGTCCGATGCCGAACGTGATCGTGTTCTCGTCGATCGCGTCGACGTAGGCACGCTGGCCGTCCGTCTTGGGCCGGACGGACTTGCCGCGGCTCTGCACGATGGGGGTGCCGAACAGGTCGGTCGGCCGGCGGTCGTCCTCGATGACGCGGGCGGAGGTGGCGACGTCCGCCTGTCCGATGTCCTGGCCGCGACGCACCATGGTGATGAGCTCGTCGACGAGGACACGGGCGTGTGCGACGTCGCGCTCCGGACCGGTGAGGCTGACCTCGTTGCCGCGGACCAGCACGCGGACGGTCGGGTACTGCCGCTCGACCGTGCGGAGCAGGCGGTCCTGCGGCCCGAGGAGTTGCACCATGGCGATGCCGTCCACGGCGAGGTCGACGGTGACCTCGGGCTCGTCGGACGAGGATGCGGGGTGTGCGGTGCTGCTAACCGGCAAGGGTGCCTTCCTGGAGGTCGCCCGCGAGGACGTGGGCGTGGACGTGGAACACGGTCTGTCCGGCGGACGCACCGGAGTTGAACACGAGACGGAACTGGCCCCCCGCGCGCTCGTCGGCGACACGCTGGGCCATCGCGACGAGGTCCGCGAGCAGCGACGGGTCGCCGGCCGCGAGCTCCGCCACGGTGGCGTACTGCTCGGTCTTCGGGACGACGAGCACGTGGACGGGCGCCTTCGGAGCGATGTCCTCGATCGCGATGAGGCGGTCGTCCTCGGCGACGACGGTGGCGGGGATCTCGCGCGCGACGATCCGCGAGAAGACGCTCGGCGAGGTGCTCATCGCTCCATCGTAGGGCGTGCTGGCGACACCGTTCCGAGCTGTTCGCGCTGGGCTTGCGCTGCGCCGGGCACCCCGACGGTGGCAGCCGTCACCAGCGGCCGAGCCGCGCCTGGAGCACGGCGAGCGCCGCGGGCCCCGCGGTGCTCGTGCGGAGGACCGACGCACCGAGCCGGACCCGCGTGGCGCCCGCGTCGGTGAGGCGGTCGAACTCGGGGTCCGCGATGCCGCCCTCGGGACCGACGACGAGTGCGATCGCCCCCGCGCCCTCGGGAACGGCCACCGAACTGAGCGGCTGCTCCGCGAGCGGATCGAGCACGAGGACCGTCGTCGAGGGCGGGAGGCCCGCCCCGTCGGCCAGGGTCGCGGTCGTGACGAGCGGTCCGACGTCGGGGACCCGGGCCCGGAGCGACTGTTTCGCGGCCTCCCGGACGATCGCGCCCCAGCGGGCACGGCCCTTCTCGGTCTTCGGACCCTCCCAGCGGGACACGCTCCGTGCAGCCGACCAGGGCACCACGCCGTCGACGCCGATCTCGGTCGCCGCCTGGACCGCCATCTCGTCACGGCCGCCCTTCGCGAGTGCCTGGACGAGCACGAGCCGTGGCGAGCCCTCAGGTTCGACGTCCACGGACCGGACCGCGAGCGTCAGCGCGTCGCGGCCGACCTCCGCCACCGCGCCGCTGACGACGGTGCCCCGACCGTCCCCGATCCGCAGCGCCTCGCCCTGGCGGATCCGCGCGACCGTGACGGCGTGCCGACCCTCGGCACCGTCGAGCGACACGACGTCGCCGGGACGGACGCCGGCGAGGTCGTCGACCAGGTACAGGGACGCCACGGATCAGAAGGTGAAGAAGCGGTCACGGAGCTTGCCGAAGAGCCCCTGCTGGAACCGGGCGAGCTGCGGCGCCGGCGCCTTCCGGGACTTGGCGAGTTGTTCGACGAGGCCGCGTTCCTTGTGCGAGAGCTTCGTCGGCGTGACGACCTGGACGCCGACGCGCAGGTCGCCCCGACCCCCACCGCGCAGTCGCGTCACCCCGCGGTCCTTGATCGTCAGGACGTCGGCGCTCTGCACCCCCGGCCGGATCTCGAGCTCGACCGGGCCGTCGAGCCCGTCGATGGTCGTCGTCGTGCCGAGGATCGCGTCGGTCATCTGCACCTCGAGTGTCGCGAGGAGGTCGTCGCCGTCGCGGCTGTACACGTCGTGGTGCCGCACCTTGACCTCGAGATACAGGTCGCCCGAGGGTCCGCCCGCCGGCCCGACCTCGCCCTGACCGGGCATCTGCAGCCGCAGACCGGAGTCGACGCCCGCGGGGATGTCGACGGGGAGCGTCCGGCGGGCGCGCACGCGGCCCTGGCCCTGGCAGGTCGGGCACGGGTTCGGGATCACAGTCCCGTACCCGCGGCAGGTGCCGCAGGGCGCGCTCGTGACCACGTTGCCGAGGAGCGACCGGACGGTCCGTTGCACGTGCCCGGTGCCCCCGCAGATGTCGCAGGTCACCGGGTGGGTCCCGGGCGCGCTGCACGAGCCGCCGCAGGTCTCGCACAGCACGGCCGTGTCGACCTCGATGTCCTTGTGCGTGCCGAACACGACTTCCTCGAGGTCGACCTCGACACGCAGGAGGGCGTCCTGGCCGCGCTCGGCGCGCGACCGTGGCCCGGTGCCGCGCGCACCGAATCCGCCACCGCCACCACCGAAGAAGGCGTCGAAGATGTCGCCGAAGCCACCGGCTCCGCCGCCGAAGGTGCCGTCCTGCGGACCGGCGTCGTAGCGGCGCCGCTGCTCCGGGTCGCTGAGGACGTCGTAGGCGTGGGTGACGTCCTTGAACCGCTCTGCCGCCTCCGGGCTCGGGTTGACGTCCGGGTGGAGTTCCCGGGCCAGGCGTCGGTACGCCTTCTTGATGTCCGCGTCGGCGGCGTCGCGTGCGACGCCGAGGACCTCGTAGTGGTCTGCCACAGCACCTCAGTCTGTCGGAGTGGTCGGCGTCCGCCGCACGGTGGTCCCGATCCGGGACGACCGGCGGTCCGGACGGATGGTCAATTGTCGGCCAGGAGCCCCGAGAGGTACCTGGCCACCGCCCGGACGGCGGCCATGTTCGTGCCGTAGTCCATGCGGGTCGGGCCGAGCACGCCGAGCCGGGCGACCTCGCCCCCGGCCGCGGTGTACCCACCGGCCACGATGCTCGTCGCGTCGAGTCCCCCGGCGGTGCCGAGGTACGCGGCGTTCTCCTCGCCGATGCTCGCGGCGACGGCGACCGCGTCGAGCTGCATCTCGCCGAAGAGCCGGAGCAGGGTCACCTGTTCCTCGATCGCCTCGAGCACGGGGAACAGGCCGCCGGCGAAGTCGTCCTCGCTCTTCGCGAGGTTCGCCGCACCCGCCATGACGAGCCGGTCCTGGCGGTTGGCCCGGACCTGCTCGACGAGTGCCGCGACCACGACGGCGGCGAGTCCCTGCAGCTCGGGGCGCACGCGTTCGGGGATGCCGAGCAGCACCCGGGGGACGTCCTGCAGCAGCAGCCCGACGGCCGCGGAGCCGAGCACGGCGCGGAGTTCGGTGAGGGCGTCGTCCTCGACGCGGAGATCGGTCTCGAGGATGCGCTGCTCGACGCGTGCGGTGTCCGTGATGAGCACGCTCATGAACCGGGTCTCGCTGAGCCGGACGAGTTCGACGTGCCGTACCCGGGCGCGGATCATCGAGGGGTACTGCACGAGCGCGACCTGGTTCGTGAGCTGGCTGAGCAGACGTACCGTGCGACCGAGGACCTCGTCGAGGTCGTTCGACCGCCCGAGGAAGGTCTCGATCGCGTGCCGCTGGGCGCTCGACAGCGGGCGGGCCTCGGTCAGGTGGTTGACGAACACGCGGTAGCCCTTGTCGGTGGGCACCCGCCCCGACGACGTGTGCGGGGCGACGATGAGCTGTTCTTCCT
This sequence comes from Curtobacterium sp. MCBD17_019, assembly GCF_003234555.1. Lineage (NCBI taxonomy): Bacteria > Bacillati > Actinomycetota > Actinomycetes > Micrococcales > Microbacteriaceae > Curtobacterium > Curtobacterium sp. MCBD17_019. The sequence continues at coordinate 71,741 of NZ_QKTT01000010.1, forward strand.
CGAGGGCGGCCATGTCGTTCCGGATCGTCGCCGACGACACCCCGAACGCGTGCCGCTCGACGATGGAGCGGGATCCGACGGGCTCGCGGGACGCGACGTAGTCGCGCACGATCGCCTTGAGCACCTCGAGACTGCGTTCCGACACCATGACGCGCCCTCCCTCCTGCCACTCGTGCGCGATGTGCGCCCAGAGGGTCCGGCGGTGGTCGCACCGTCCGCTGTGCCACAGGGCTGGCACTCTCCGGGTCCGACTGCTGATCCTACGCCGAACCTCCGACCGACCGGGCCTCGAACCGGTCACAGCGAGCCGTTACGCTTCCGGCATGAGCACGACGCCGCCCTACGGACAGCAGCCGGACCCGCAGTGGGGACAGCAGTGGGGGCACTACCAGCCGCCGCAGCCGATGCGCCCCGAGGACCAGCGCCTCTGGGCGACCCTCGTGCACGTCGGCGGGATCTTCTTCCAGTTCGTCGTCCCGCTGGTCGGGTACCTCGTGCTGCGCGACCGGGGACCGTTCGTCCGCGAGCACACGCGGGTCGCGTTGAACTTCCACTTCACGATGGCGATCGCGTACGCGGTCGGCGTCATCACGTCGTGGCTCGGCATCGGCGTCCTCATCCTGTTCGCCGTCGCCGTGATCCAGGTCGTGTTCGGCGTCATCGCGGCCGTGCGCGCCAACGCCGGGCAGTTCTACCGCTACCCGCTCAGCATCGAGTTCATCCGCGCCTGACGACCACCGTCGGTCACCTGCCCGCGGACACGGCCGGGAGGCCCGCCAGCAGCCCGCCGCTCCCCCGGCGGTCCGTCAGTCCAACAGCTCCCGCACCACGGCGTCAGCCAGCAGGCGCCCGCGCAGCGTGAGGTCGAGCCTCCCGGACAGCGCGGCGCGGCCGTCGACGAGTCCGCGCGCGATGAGCCCGGCGACGCGCCCACGCGCCTCGGGACGGAGCTCCGCGGTGGCCAGCTCGCCGCGCACGCGCGCAGCGAGCAGGACGCGCTCGACGTACCGGGTCTCGTCGTCGAGCGTCTCGCGGCCGGCCGCCGGTGATTCGCCCCCGAGCACGCGCGCGGCGTACGCGGCCGGGTGCTTGACGTTCCACCATCGGGTGCCGGCGACGGCCGAGTGCGCCCCCGGACCCACCCCCCACCAGTCGTGGCCCTTCCAGTAGGACAGGTTGTGGCGGCTCGCGTGCTCGGCACCGCGGGCCCAGTTCGAGACCTCGTACCAGCTGTACCCGGCGGCAGCAAGACGTGCGTCGGCCTCCTCGTACATGTCGGCGGCCAGGTCGTCGTCCGGCGCCGGCAGGAGCCCCTTCGCGACGGCGCGCCCCATGGCCGTGTCGTCCTCGACGATGAGCGCGTAGGCCGACAGGTGGTCCGGCCCGTACGCGATCGCCGCGTCGAGCGAACGGCGCCAGTCGTCGAGTGACTCCCCCGGCGTCGAGTAGATGAGGTCGAGGCTGACGTCGAGCCCCTCCGCCCGCGCCGCATCCACCACGAGCGGGACCCGCTCCGGGTCGTGCGTCCGGTCGAGCGTGGCGAGCACGTGGGGCACCGCGGACTGCATGCCGAAGCTCACGCGCGAGAACCCGCCGCGGCGCAGCGTCGCCAGGGACTCCGCGTCGACCGAGTCCGGGTTCGCCTCGGTCGTGACCTCGGCACCCGGGAGGATCCCCCAGGTGTCGTCGATCGCGCGAAGGATCATCACGAGGTCGTCCGCCGGCAGCATCGTCGGGGTCCCACCGCCGAAGAACACCGTGGACACCGGCCGACGCGCGACGCCCGACCGGTCGAGGACGGACGCCGCGAACCGGATCTCCTGGACCGCGTGACCCGCGTAGTCGTCGCGCCGGACGCCCCGCAGTTCCGACGCGGTGTAGGTGTTGAAGTCGCAGTACCCGCAGCGGACACGGCAGAACGGCACGTGCACGTAGACGCCGAACGGGACGCCTCCCGCGTCCGCCGAGGGGACGATCAGGCCGTCCGCGGGGGCGGGATCGGCGATCGGCAGGGCGCTGGGCACGGACTCCATTGTCCCACCGCGCCGCCGTCCCCGGGTCACACCACCGGTCGCGCGGCCGGTACGGGGTCGCCATGATGGTCCCATGCACGACAGCACCACCTCCGGGAGCACGGACCCGGAACCCAGCGCCGACAGCGTCGTCGGCACCATCGTCCTCTGGGACGTCGACGGGACCCTCGTCGAGAACGCCGCCGTCCCCGGGAGCCTGTACCACCTCGCGCTCGAGCGCACCGTGGGCCGGGACCTCGAGCAGCTCGTCGGACACCAGCACGGCCGGACCGACGCCGGGATCATCCTCGAGGCCCTCCGGGCCCACGGGCTCGACCCGGAGCTGTCCGAGACCGTCCGCGGACACCTGCAACGCCTGTCCGAGGAGCGCTACCGGTCGGGTGAGCGGCGGACGCCCGCGCCGGGTGTGATGGCCCTGCTGCAACGCATGACCGATCGTGGCTGGCGCTCCGCGCTGCTCACCGGGAACTCCGCGGGTCGGGCTCGCCTCAAGCTCGCCAGCGCCGGGTTCGACCCGGACGCGTTCGACTGGGCGCACTCGTACTTCGGGGACGAGGACGTCGAGCGGCAGGCGCTGACGCGCCGGGCGGCCGCGGACCTCCGCGGGAACCGGGTGGTGGTCATCGGGGACACGCTCCGCGACGGCACCGCCGCCGACGCGGCGGGCATCCCGTTCATCGCGGTCGCCACCGGCGTGCACGACGTCGACGAGCTCGGCAGGACGAGCGCGGTCGCGGTCGTCGCGGACTGCGCGGAGGGTGCCGACACCCTGCTGGACGCCGTCGCCGCGCTCCGGCCCCTGGTCTGAACGGCCCGGCGCGCGATCCTCAGTCGGAACCGAGCAACGCCTGCAGGTAGGCCTGGGCGAGTCGCCGCTGCTGGCGTCGGAGGAACGGGCCGAGGAACCGCCACCCGCGCGATGACGGCTGCGAGAACTGCCGCACCTGCAGCCAGACCGAGCCGTCCGTGGTGCGCTCGACGACGAAGGACTCCTCGCCCGACACCGGGTGCCCCTCGAGCGTGCCGTACGCGAAGCCCTTGCGGTCCGGTTCGTCGATCACCGAGACGACGCGGACCGGGGCGTGCACGACCCGCCCGTACGCGTGGATCGTCAGCGTCGCGGTCGTCCCCGCGGTCAGCAACGGCGTGCCGTCCGGCGCGAACCGCTCTGTCGTCCCGCCGCCGATCGAGGCCGGTGTGACCGGACGACCCTCGTCGTCGAACTCGACGGGGGTGTAGCCGACCTCGTCGTCGTCGGGGACGTCCTCCACACGGACCCGGATGCCGCTGCGCTCCTGGATCTGCCAGGTCAGGGTCTGGACCCACGCCGTCTCGAACCGCTGGTCGCCGTGGCCGATGCGCGTGCGGGACTCGCTCGGCGTGAACCCCTCGGGCGGGTAGGTCATGAGGTCCGGCGCCTGGGTCGCCCCGACGGCGCCGTAGGTCAGGGCGGTGGGGCGGTGGCTGCCGCGGGTGCTCATCCGCCCATCGTACCGAGCGTGGGATCGATCCCCCCGGCGAGGACCCGCAGGTAGCGCGCCGTCGTGCGCCGCGACTTCCACTGCACGAACGGCCAGAGCAGCGCCCACAGTCGGTTCGCCGGTCGTGAGAACGACCGCACGACGAGCCAGACCGTGTCATCGGGACGGTGCTCGACGAGGAACGCGACCTCGCCCGACTCGGGGTGCCCGCGACGGGTGCCGTAGGCGAAGCCGCCGCGGGTCTCCTCGTCGACCACGCGGACGGCGCGGACCGGCGCGTGGGTGGTGACGCCGTACGCGCGGATGTGCAGGACAGCACGGTCTCCGGCGCGGAGGCGCGGGTGCGGTCGCCCGGGTCGGGACGGGTCGTGCGGACCGTCCGGGTCCTCCCGGGCCTCCCGGTGGTCCTGGGTCTCCCGGTGGTCCTGGGTCTCCCGGACCTCCGGTTCCACCCGGATCCCGACGCGCTCCTGGATCTCCCAGCGGAGCACGGCGTCGACCGTGCGGTCGTGGCAGGCACGACCGCGCCCGATCCGCGCGGCGTCCTGCCGTGCGCGGTACCCCGCTGGCGGGGCCGTCACCAGGTCGGGGGCGAGCGATCCGCCCTCGGGCGCGTAGGTCAGGGCGTCGCGGTCAGCACCGGCACGTGCGGCGTGGGCGCTCCCCGGACCGTCGGCGGTCACTTCTTCTTGGCGTCCTTGGCCTCGGTGTCACCGGAGAGCGCAGCGATGAACGCCTCTTGCGGGACCTCGACGCGACCCACCATCTTCATGCGCTTCTTGCCCTCCTTCTGCTTCTCGAGGAGCTTGCGCTTGCGGGTGATGTCACCGCCGTAGCACTTCGCCAGGACGTCCTTGCGCATGGCACGGATCGATTCGCGCGCGATGATGCGCGCACCGATCGCGGCCTGGATCGGGACCTCGAACTGCTGCCGCGGGATGAGTTCGCGCAGGCGACCGGTCATGAGCACGCCGTACGCGTACGCCTTGTCCCGGTGGACGATCGCGCTGAAGGCGTCGACCTGGTCTCCCTGGAGCAGGATGTCCACCTTGACGAGGTCGGCCTCCTGGTCCCCCATGGGCTCGTAGTCGAGGCTCGCGTACCCCTGCGTGCGGCTCTTCAACTGGTCGAAGAAGTCGAACACGATCTCACCGAGCGGCATCGAGTACCGGAGCTCGACGCGGTCCTCGCCGAGGTACTCCATGCCGAGCATCGTGCCGCGGCGCGACTGGCACAGGTCCATGATCGCGCCCACGTAGTCCTTCGGCGCCAGGATCGCCGCGCGGACGACGGGCTCCTTGACGCTGGCGATCTTGCCCGACGGGAACTCCGACGGGTTCGTGACCTCGACGGTCTTCTTGTCCTCGGTCGTGACCTCGTAGACCACACTCGGCGCGGTGGTGATGAGGTCGAGTCCGAACTCGCGGGACAGCCGCTCCGTGATGATCTCGAGGTGCAACAGCCCGAGGAACCCGCAGCGGAACCCGAAGCCGAGCGCGACCGAGGTCTCGGGTTCGTAGACGAGTGCGGCGTCGGACAGCTTCAGCTTGTCGAGTGCCTCGCGCAGGTCCGGGTAATCGCTGCCGTCGATCGGGTACAGCCCCGAGAACACCATCGGCTTCGGGTCGGTATACCCGGCCAGCGCCTCCGTGGCGGGCCTCGCGGCGCTCGTGACGGTGTCGCCGACCTTGGACTGCCGGACGTCCTTGACGCCGGTGATGAGGTACCCGACCTCGCCGACCGCCAGGCCCTTCGTCGGTACCGGCTCCGGGCTCGACACCCCGATCTCGAGGATCTCGTGGGTGGTGCGGGTCGACATCATCTGGATCTTCTCGCGGGGGCTGATCCGCCCGTCGACCATGCGCACGTAGGTGACGACACCGCGGTAGCTGTCGTAGACCGAGTCGAAGATCATCGCCCGCGGCTCGGCGTCCAGGCGACCGACCGGCGCCGGGATGCGTTCGACGACCCGGTCGAGCAGCTCCGCCACGCCCACGCCGGTCTTGCCGCTCACGCGCAGGACGTCGGCCGGGTCGCCGCCGATGAGCTGCGCCAGCTCGGCGGCGTACTTGTCCGGCTCCGCGGCGGGCAGGTCGATCTTGTTGAGCACCGGGATGATCTCGAGGTCGTTCTCGAGCGCGAGGTACAGGTTGGCCAGGGTCTGCGCCTCGATCCCCTGGGCGGCGTCGACGAGCAGGATCGCGCCCTCGCACGCGGCGAGCGACCGCGACACCTCGTACGAGAAGTCGACGTGGCCTGGAGTGTCGATCATGTTCAGGGCGAACGTCTGGCCGTCACGCTCCCACGGCATGCGCACGGCCTGCGACTTGATGGTGATCCCACGCTCGCGCTCGATGTCCATCCGGTCGAGGTACTGCGCCCGCATCGCACGCTCCTCGACGACGCCGGTGATCTGCAGCATGCGGTCGGCCAGCGTCGACTTGCCATGGTCGATGTGCGCGATGATGCAGAAGTTGCGGATCGCCCCGGCCGCCGTCGACGCGGGTTCGAGTGGTGCGGATGCTTGTGGGCTCACGGTTCCTCTGAGGTCGAGCGGTGGATCGGTCGATTGTTCCACGCGCAGCCGACCGATGCGGCCAGACCCGGCCGCGGCGACCGCGGCGAGGACGGGAGCGACCCTGCCGGCAGGGTCGTCAGCGCGGGTCCGGGAGACGACGGAGACCCTCGCGGAGCACCGCGGGGTCCGCGGCCAAGCACACGCGGATCCACCCCTCACCGGCCCTCCCGAACGCGCTGCCCGGCGCCACCGCGACGCGCTCCGCCAGCAGGAACCGCTCCGCCCATGCCGCGACGTCCCCGTCGGTCGCGTGCGCGACGTCGATCCACAGGTAGAACGCGCCCTCGGGGTCGTTGTACGTGATGCCCTTCGCGTCGAGGACCTCTCGCGCCACCTCGAGGTTCGCGCGGTAGTGGTCACGGGCCTCCTGGACGGCCGAGTGGTCCCCGACGATGGCCGCGAGGGCCGCGAACTGGTCGGGTTCGGCGACACAGCTCACCGTGGCCTCCTGGACCGTCCGCATGGTCCCCGCCATGCCCTTCGGCGTGACGAGGTACCCGACGCGCACGCCGGTCATCGCGTACGTCTTGCTCAGGGAGAACACGCTGAACACCCGGTCGTCCTCGTCGAGGGACGCGGGACTGACGTGGCGCGCGCCGAACGTGAAGTACTCGTAGACCTCGTCACTGATGACCCAGAGGTCGTGCCGACGGGCGAAGGCGAGCAGCCGCTGCACGGTCTCCGCGCCGACCACCGACCCGAGCGGGTTCGACGGCGAGTTGAGCAGGAGCACGCGCGTGCGGTCGGTCACGCTCGCCTCGAGGGCGTCGAGGTCCGGCTCGAACCCGTGCGCCGGTGCCAGCTCGTACGGCACCGGGACCGCACCGAGCATGTGGGCGTTCATGGTGAAGGTCGTGTAGCCGGGGTCCGGCACGAGGACCTCGTCGCCCGGCGCGAGCAGCAGTGCCATCGCCTGGTGCAGGGCCTGGGTCGCCCCGACGGTCACCCAGACCTGCTCGATCTCGGCGTCGATCCGGTTCTCGCGGAACAGCTTCTCCTGGAGGGCCCGCCGCAGTGGCGCGATCCCGCCGTTCGGCGTGTAGTTGGTCCGGTCCTCGGTCCACGCGCGCCGCGCCGCGTCGCCGATGTGCCGGGCCACGGGCACGTCGGGCTCGCCGACCACGAGCATGATGGCGTCGTCGAGGAGCAGAGCCTGCTCGTAGATCCGCCGGATGCCGGAGTCGGGCACGGTGCTGATGTGCGGCGCGAGCGATGGCATGGCGCAACGCTAGTCGAGGGGTGGCGCGTTGATCGCTCCTCGTGGTCCTGGTAACATTGCTCGCTGGCTTGCGTGTTCCATCTCCCACAGGTGGAGCGCGATCCGCGATCGGACCCTCTATCCCTGTGATCGCGTTCACCCGTCCGAGACACACAGAAAGCAGAACCGCATGGCGAACATCAAGTCGCAGATGAAGCGCATCAAGACCAACCTGAAGGCCCAGGAGCGCAACAAGGCCTACAAGAGCGAGCTCAAGACGTACATCCGCCACACGAACGAGGCCATCGCCGCCGGCGACAAGGACAAGGCCACCGCCGCCCTCGTCGTCGCGACGAAGAAGCTCGACAAGGCCGTGAGCAAGGGCGTCATCCACAAGAACCAGGCCGCGAACCGCAAGTCCGCGATCTCGAAGAAGGTCGCCGCGCTCTGATCTGAGCGCTGGCCGAGCCGCACCTCGCCGAACGCCCCCGACACCTCGGTGCCGGGGGCGTTCCGCGTGTCCGGCGCGGCGCAGCTCGGGCTTGGGGGTCAGCACGGCGCAGGGGTCGGCACTGCGCAGGGGTCGGCGCTGCGCAGGGGCCGCACTGCGCAGGGGTCGGCACCCGGCGGATCCGGCCTACGGGATCAGCACCCGGCGGACCATGCCCGGCCCGGTCATGTCCCCTCACCGCGGCGGGCGATGACGCGGACCATCACCTCGAGCGCGTAGTGGGCGTCGCGGGACCCGCCCTTCACCGCCGTGTCGGCGGCCGCGATGCTGAGGATCGCGTTCGCGAGGCCGGCCTCGCTCCAGCCCTGGACGTCTCGCTGCGCCCGCTGCACCTGCCACGGTGCCAGCCCGAGCGCCGATGCCGCCTGCCCGCTCGACCCGCGGAAGGAACTGACCTTCGCCATCGTGCGGATCTTGCTCGCGAACGCCGCGACGATCGGCACGGGGGCCTCGCCGGTCGCCAGGGCGTGCCGGAGCTGCACGACGGCCGGCCCCGATCGACCGGCGAGCGCGATGTCGGCCACCTTGAAGGCGTTCGTCTCGACCCGGCCGCCGTAGTACCGGTCCACCGTCCGGTCCGTGATCTCCTGGTCGTCGTCGGCGAGCAGCTGACGACAGGCGGCAGCGAGTTCGGCGAGGTCGTCCGCGAACGCCGCGACGAGCGTGCGGACCGCGGACGGGCTGATCTTCCGGCGCGCGGCGCGGAACTCGGCCTGGACGAAGTCGATCCGGTCGGTCTCCTTCTTCAGTTCGTCACACTGGACCTCGATCCCGCCGCCGGTGCCGCCACGGATCGCGTCGAGCAGTTTCTTCCCGCGGACGCCGCCGCCATGCCGGAGCACGAGCGTGACGTCGTCGGCCGGGGCCTGGAGGTAGGAGAGGGTCTCGGTGATGAACGCGTCCGTGCACTTCTCGACCTGGACGACGCGCAGGAGGCGGGGTTCGCCGAACAGCGAGGGGCTGGCGAGGGTCGCGAGCAGCCCAGGCGCGTACTGGTCGGCCTCGAGATCGTGGACCTCGAGTGCGGGGTCCTCGGCGAGCAGGAGATCGCGCAGCGAGGTGATCGCTCGTTCGGCGAGGAAGGTCTCGGGTCCCGTCACGAGGACGACCGGTGCCGGCCGGATCGCCGACCACGGGACCTGGTCGATCGCCGCGGCTGCGCGCGCTGGTCTCTTCGCCGCCATGGTGTGCCTCCCGCTCGGGACGTTGGTGGACCCGACCGTGCCCGACCCGGTCCACGCCGGGCTCCGACCCGACCGACCTCCAGCAGTGTACGGGCGACCGGCGACACCCCCGTAGTGGGATCGCCTCGGTCGGGCCGCTCGCGCCAGACCCGGAGGTCGCCGCCCGACGCCGAGAGCACGATCGTGCCGTTCTGATCGGTGCGGAGCGCCGCCGTGCCCGCTGCCTCCAACATCGCGAGCGCGCGGTCGGTGGGATGCCCGTAGGGGTTGTCGGCACCCACGCTCACGATGCCCACCCGAGCCGACACCGCTCGGTACAGCGCCGGGTCCTGGTCGGCGGAGCCGTGGTGCGCGACCTTGACGACGTCGACGGGTGGCCAGCCTCCGGCTGCCGTCACCATGGCGAGCAGCCGTCGCTGCGCCGCCTCGCCGAGGTCGCCGAGGAACAGCGACGACAGGCAGTCGGAGCAACGCCGGGACGGCTCGAACAGGACCGTGACGCTCGCGTCGTTCCCGCCCTCGGTGGTCGACGGAGGGGGCCACACCACCCGCCACGGCAGATCCCCGAGCGTGCCGGCGGTGCCTGCGCCCGCCGTGACCACGTCGGCACCCGCGCGCCGCAGGGTGGCGACGACGTCGGCGTCCGCCGCGCGACCGAGCGGGCCGACGAGGGCGGTCCCGACACGCTCGGCTACCACCCCGACCGCACCCACGTGGTCGCGGTCGTAGTGCGAGGCCACGAAGAGGTCGATCCGGTCGATCCCCAGCAGGTCGAGGCAGCGCTCGAGCCGCTCCGGCTCGTCGCCCGTGTCGACGAGCGCGACCGCATCGTCCCGCCGCACCAGGACCGCGTCGCCCTGGCCGACGTCGCAGGCCGCGAGCGACCAGTCGGCGGGGACGCTCCCCCGGACGACGGCGTCGGGCACGACGACGACCGAGACGCCGATCACCCCGACCACCACCGCCGCGGCCACGGGGACCGCCCGTGCAGCACGGCGCACGAACACGGCCGCCACGACCGCCGCGCTCACCAGTGCGGCCGTCGCGGCGCCGAACGGACCGGCCGGCCAGGGGACCACCGCGAACGGGAGTGCCGCGGCCGCCCGCGCGACGACGGCGATGACCGCGGCGGGTGCCCACGCGGCGGCCGCGAGGAACCAGGCACCGGTCGACCAGATGGGCGCGAGCGCGCACGCCGCCAGCCCGAGGACGGTCGCGACGGGAGCCAACGGCTCCGTGACCAGGTTCGTGAGCACGGCGTACGTCGGGATGGACGGCGCGAGCACCACGGTGACGGGCCAGCACGCGGCCTGCGCCGCGACCGGTACCGCGAGCGACGCCGCGACCACGGGTCCGAGTCGTCCGGCGAGACGCGACGCCAGGACCGGGGCGACCACCACGACCCCCGCGGTGGCCAGGACGGAGAGCGCGAACCCGAAGGACCGGGCGAGCCACGGGTCGACGACGAGCATGCCGATGGTCGCCAGCGCCACGAGCGGTGCGCCCTGCACGGGTCGTCCACGCAGGTGCACGACGAGCACGACGACCGCCATGATCGTCGCGCGCACGATGCTCGGATCCGGCCGCACGAGCAGGACGAATGCGCCGAGCACGACGACCGAGACCACGACACGCGCCAGCCGCGGGGCGCGTGCGGCCCGGCCGACGAGCATCACGAGTCCGACGAGCACCGCGCAGTTCGAGCCGGAGACGGCGGTGAGGTGCGTCAGTGCGGTCACCTCCATCGCATCCGCGGTCCGGTCGTCGATACCGCTCCGGTCCCCGATCGCGAGCCCGCGCAACAGGCCGGATCCGGGGCCGGGCAGTCTCCCGGTGACCTCGGCGAACGCGCGGCGGGCGATCGTGCTGGCCAGGAGCAGCGCCGCGGGAGCGTGGACGACCTCGGGGTCGCCCCGGGTGAAGAGCAGGACGGACGCGGTCGCACCCGGCGTCCCGGCGACCAGCTCCGCCTGCACACGCACCGTGGCACCCGCGACGAGTGGGACGGCGACGTCGCTGGCACCCGGGCCGTGCTCCGTCGAGCCCGGCTCCGCGAGGACCACGCGGGCGGGAACGCGGAGGCCGGTGGTCGTGCTCGTCTCGCCACCCGCGCGGTGTTCCATCCGGACGAGGCGCCCGGGGACCGTTCGCTCACCCGGTTCGCCGTCGCGCTCGAGCACGACCTCGGCGACCACGGCCGCCCCGTCGTCGATCGCTCGGATGGCTTCCGGACGCCGGACGGCGTCACGCACGTCGACGGCGACCGCGACGAGGGCCACGAGCAGCAGGGTGGGCGCGACGAGGCCGACGACGCCGAGCGGTCCGCTGTGCGCTCGGGGTGGGCCCGTCCGCCCGCGACGGACCCCCCGGAGGACGACCAGGACCGCTGTGGCCGCGGCGACTCCCGCGGCCACGGCGACCGGGACCGCGTGCGCGGGACTGGCGACCAGGACCACCGCGACCACCCAGGCCACGGCCACCGGCACGACGAGGCGGAGATCGGGACGTGGCGCACCGAGCGACGTCACACCCGCACCCGGTCCCGGAGGTCCGCGAAGGTCGCGTCACCGATCCCGCTGACGTCGAGCAGGTCCTCGACGCTCGAGAACCGACCGTGCTCGGTCCGCCACGCGACGATCCGGTCGGCGAGCGCCGGTCCGATGCCGGGCAGGGTCTCCAGGGCGGTGGCATCGGCGGTGTTGAGGTCCACCAGGGTCGGGCCCTCCCCACCACCGACGGACGCACTCCCGCCCCCCACGACGGGTCCCGGAGCCTCGGGGACGTCGTCCTCGCCGTCACGCGGCACGTACAGTTGCTCGCCGTCCACCAGCGGCCGGGCGAGGTTCACCCGGCTCAGGTCTGCGTGGTCGGCCGCCCCGCCGGCCTCGGTGACCGCGTCGTCGACGCGGGCACCGACCGGGAGCTCGACGAGGCCCGGCGTGGCGACGGCCCCGAGCACGTGGACGACGACGGTCGCGGGCGTCGCCGCTGGGGGGACCACTCCCGTGGACGCCGTGGCGGGCGCCGACACCGAGACCGCATCGGCGGAGCGCTGGACCGTCGTGGCGTGGTCGGTCAGTGCGCCCACCGCCAACAGCACGAGCGCCACGACCGTCACGGCGATGGCGACGACCACGAGGGCGCGCGGCCGGATCCAGGTGCGGACCGGTGCGGTGTCGTCGAACTCGTCTCCCGTCATGCTCCGACGCTAGGGGCGCTCCCGACGCCGAACGGCCCCGCCGGTGCGTCCTGTGTCGGGACGCCCCAGCGGGGCCATTGTGGAGGAGGGCGCGGAGGGCAGTCAGCCCCGGATCGCGATGTTGACCAGCTTCGGCGCGCGGACGATCACCTTGACGATCTCGCGCTCACCGATGAACCGCTGCACCGATGCGGAGGACCGGGCCAGCGCCTCCAGGGCGTCCGCGTCGATCGACGGCGGCACCTCGAACGTGTCGCGCACCTTGCCGTTGACCTGCACGACCGCCGTGACGCTCTCCTGCACGAGCAGGGTGGGATCGGCCTTCCGCCAACCGTGTGTCGCCACCGACGGCTCGTACCCGAGCCGCTCCCACATCTCCTCGCCGGTGTACGGCGCGAAGACACTCAGACCGAGCGCGACGGTCTCGGTGGCCTCGCGCACCGCGGGGTCTGCCGGCCCGGCACCCGAGTCGATGGCCTTGCGCGTGACGTTGACCAGGTCCATGAGCCGCGCGATGACGACGTTGAACTTGAAGGACTCCATGAGACCGGGCGCGTCGGCGAGGAACCGGTGGGTGACGCGGCGCAGCGCACGGTCACCCTCGGCCCACACCGCGTTCGGAGCCGACGTCACGTCCACCGCCAGGCGGTAGGCGCGAGCGAGGAAGCGCGCGCTCGCGGCGGGCGAGACGTCCTCCCAGTTGATGTCGTCCTCCGGCGGACCGGCGAAGCCCATCACCAGACGGATGGCGTCGACCCCGTGCGCGTCGAGCTCGTCCCCGAGGCTGACGCCGCCCTTCGACTTCGACATCTTCGACCCGCCGGACAGCACCATGCCCTGGTTGAGCAGCGCGTTGAAGGGCTCGGTGAAGTCGATGTACCCGAGGTCGAACAGGACCTTCGTGACGAACCGCGCGTAGAGCAGGTGCAGGATCGCGTGCTCGACACCGCCGATGTACTGGTCGACTGGCGCCCACTTGCGCGCCTCGGCCGGGTCGAACGCCTGGGTGTCGTCGTTCGGGCTCAGGAACCGCAGGAAGTACCACGACGAGTCCACGAAGGTGTCCATCGTGTCGGCGTCCCGCTTGGCAGGAGTGCCGTCCACCGGGTTCGGCACGTTCACCCAGTCCTCGGCGCCGCCGAGCGGGCTCGTGCCCTTCGGCTTGAGGTCGAGTCCCTCGCTCGGCGGGAGCAGCACGGGGAGCTGGTCCTCGGGCACCGGGTACTCGGTGCCGTCGTCGCCGTGGATGATCGGGATCGGCGTGCCCCAGTACCGCTGGCGGGAGATGAGCCAGTCGCGCAGTCGGTACGTCTTGGCGGCGCGACCGGTGCCCTTCTCCGAGAGCAGCCGGATCGCAGCCTGGATCGCGTGCTGCTTGCTCATGCCGTCGAGCGGTCCGGACGCGATCATCCGCCCCTGTCCGGTCAGCGCGACACCGGTCGATGCCGGGTCGAGCGGCGGCAGGTCGAAGTCCTCGAGGGTCGCGCCCTCGGGGATCACCGGGAGGGCACCGGTGACGGCCGCGTTCGTGTCGACGACCACCTTGACCGGGAGGCCGAACACGCGTGCGAAGTCGAGGTCGCGTTGGTCGTGGGCCGGCACCGCCATGACCGCACCGTGGCCGTAGTCCGCGAGCACGTAGTCGGCCGCCCAGATGGGCAGGCGCTCCCCCGTGACCGGATGCAGGGCGAACCGGTTGAGCGGGACACCGGTCTTCGGCCGGTCGGCGTTCTGCCGGTCGATCTCGCTCGTCGCCTGGGTCTCGGTCAGGTACTCGGCGAAGGCCGCCCGGGTCGCGTCGTCCGACGACGCGACGAGTTCGGCGGCGAGGTCACTGTCCGGGGCGACGACGAGGAACGTGACGCCGAAGACCGTGTCGGGTCGCGTCGTGAAGACGGTGACGGGTTCCTCCCGCCCCTCGATCACGAAGTCGACGTCGGCGCCGACGGATCGACCGATCCAGTTGCGCTGCATGGCGATGACCTTCGCCGGCCAGGTGCCCTCGAGCTGGTTGAGGTCGTCGAGCAACCGGTCCGCGTAGTCCGTGATCCGGAAGTACCACTGCGTCAACTTCTTCTTGACGACCACGGCGCCCGAGCGGTCGGACGTGCCGTCCGGCAACACCTGCTCGTTCGCCAGGACGGTCTGGTCCACCGGGTCCCAGTTGACCCAGCTGTCCTTCCGGTACGCCAGGCCCTTCTCGTACATCTTGAGGAACAGCCACTGGTTCCACTTGTAGTACTCGGGGTCCGACGTGTGCAGCTCGCGCGTCCAGTCGAAGGACGGGGCGTAGCGCTTGAACGAGGCCTTCTGTTGTTCGATGTTCGCGTACGTCCAGGCGCGGGGGTCGATCCCGCGCTTGATGGCCGCGTTCTCGGCGGGCAGGCCGAACGAGTCCCACCCGATCGGGTGCAGCACGTTGAAGCCCTGCTGCCGCCAGTACCGGGCGACGAAGTCGCCGAGTGCCCAGTTCTCGGCGTGACCCATGTGCAGGTCTCCGGACGGGTACGGGAACATCTCGAGGATGTACTTGCGCGGGCGGCGGTCCTCCGGGTCCGTCGTGAAGAGCCCGAGGTCCGACCAGATGCGCTGCCACTTGTCCTGGATGCGCCGGGGGTCGTAGGCGTGCGGGTCCTCGACGTGTTGCTCGATGGTCACGGAACTCTCATTCGGTCGGGAGGGACGGGCCACCGCACACGAGCGGGTGACCGACGATCAAGGGTACCGAACCGAGCCGGGCCGCACGCCGCACGGGGACGGATGCCGGGCACTCGCCCGGCGTCCGTCCCCGTGTCGGTGGTCAGTGCGCCGCTGTGCTCAGAGCAGTCCCTTGTCGGTGAGGAACTTCTTGGCGATCTGCGCCGACTTCTCCTTGTCCACGGTGCTCTCGGTGTTGAGCTGGATCAGCGCGGACGTGGTCAGGGCCTTGTCGACCTTCTCGATGTCGGTGGCGGCCTTGCCGGTCACCTTCTTCGAGACGATCGGCGTCACGTTCTGCGGCAGGATCAGGTGCTTCGGGTCCTTGAGGGTGACGAAGTCGTTCGCCTTGATGCTCGGGTCGGCGCTGTAGATGTCGGCGAGCTGCACCGTGCCGTCCTTGAGCGCCTTGACGGTGAGCGCGCCGCCCGAGTCCTCGATCGCGGTGAACCCGACGGTGGCACCGTAGGTGGACTTGAGGCCGTTCGGCCCGTAGGGACGGGTCTGGAACTCGGAGTTCCCCCCGACGGTCAGCTTCGTGGAGACGTCCTTCAGGTCGGCCAGGCTGGTCACGTGGTTCTGCTGCGAGAACTGCTTGGTGACCGTGTAGCTGTCCTGGTCCGTCGCCGCCGCTGCGGGGAGCGCACGGATCCCGCTCGGCAGGGCGGATTTGAGACCCGCGGCGATCTCCGCGGGGCTCGACGCCGTGGACTTCTTGTCGTAGTACTGGAGCAGGTTGCCGCTGTACTCGGGCATGACGTCGATCGCGCCCTTCTGCATCTGCGGTAGGTAGACCTCACGTTGCCCGATGTTGAAGTTCCGCTTCACGTCGTAGCCGTCGTGCTCGAGCACCTGCGAGTACAGCTCGGCGATGATCTCGTTCGAGTAGTACTGCTGCGAGCCCACGACGATGGTCGAGGACCCGGCGGCGGACGACGCGCTGCTGCCCGCGATGGGGCTGCTCGAGGAGCAGCCGGTGAGCGCCGCGACGGCGCCGACGGCCAGTGCGGCCGCGATGCCGAGGCGGAGTCTGGTTGCTGTGGTCACGAGGGGTTTCCTTCCGGGAGGGGATTGTGGGAGGACGCGTGCGTCACCCGGGAACGCGAGCCCGAACGGCCGGCGACGCCCGCGGGCACCACCGCCCGCTGGAACCCGGCGAAGAGGATCTCGAAGACGATGGCGAGTGCGATCACGAGGATCGACGAGCCGAGCATCTCCGCGTAGTCCTGGATCTTGAGGCCGAGGAACAGGTAGCCGCCGAGACCGCCGGCCCCGACGTACGCCGCGAGGGTCGCCGTCGCGACGACCTGGAGGACCGCGGCCCGGATGCCCCCGATGAGCAGCGGCAGGCCGAGCGGGATCTCGACCTTCCAGAGGATCTGCCACTCGGTCATGCCCATGGCACGGGCCGCGTCCACGGTCACCGGGTCGACGGCCTCGATGCCCGCGTAGGCGCCGGCGAGCACCGACGGGATCGCGAGCACGACCAGGGCGATGAGCGGGGCGGACAGTCCGACGCCGAGCGCGATGCCGAGCAGCGTCAGCACGCCGAGCGTCGGCAACGCACGGATGCCGCCGGAGAGGGCGATCGCCACGCTCCGCGCGCGACCGGTGTGTCCGATCGCGAACCCGATCGGGATCGCGATGACCGCGGCGATCCCGACCGCGAGGAGCGTGATCCACACGTGTTCCCAGAGGCGCGTCGGGATGCCGGTGGGTCCGGGGTAGTTGGTGGGGTCGAACACCCACGCGAACGCCTGGCCGATGATCACGAGGTCACCTCCGCGACCGGTGCGGTGGATCGGGCGGCGCGCCGTCGCGTGGCGCGGGGCATGGACCGGGTCCATGGGAGCACCAACCGCCCGAGCAGCACGAGCAGGCCGTCGAGCACGAACGCCAGGACCAGGACCATCACGATCCCGGACCCGATCTCCTCGGGGATCGTGCGCTGGATGCCGTCCGTGAACAGCGACCCGAGGCTCTGCACCCCGAGCACCGCGCCGACCGTCGTCAGCGAGATCGTCGACACCGAGACGACCCGGAGGCCGGCGAGCAGCACCGGTCCCGCGAGCGGCAGGTCGACCCGGAAGAACCGCTGCACCGGCGAGTACCCCATGGCGACGGCGGCTGCCTGCGTGGCCGGGTCGACGGACGACAGCGCGTCGGCCGTCGACCGCACCATGAGCGCGAGCCCGTACAGCGTCAGCGCGACGACGATGTTGACGGGGTCCTGCAGGTCGGTGCCGATCACCGCCGGCAGCGCGATGAACAACGGGAGGGACGGGATCGCGTAGAGCAGGCTGGCGACGGCGACGATGCCGCCGCCGGCCCCCCGGGCGAGCCTCCGGGGCGCCCCGCCGTCCGTCGAGGGGCTGCGCAGTTTGACGACGAGCCACCCGATGGGGATCGACAGGAGGAAGCTGACGACGATCGCCGGCAATGCGGTCGCCAGGTGCGCCAGCGTGTCCGACCAGATGATGTCGAGGTTCGACCACACCCAGGTCACGACGCGCTCCCACCCTGCGCCGCAGCACCCGCCGCGGGGTACGCGGCGGCCTCGGAGACGGATGGGACGGGTCCGGTGAGCACACCGGCGGCACGACCGTCGGCGTCGACCACCACGGGACCACCGGGTGTCTGCTCGATGCGGAGGGCGCGGCGGCCGCGACCGGCACCGACGAAGTCGGCGACGAAGTCATCGGCGGGCGACGACATGATCTCGGCCGGCGTTCCCTGTTGCGCGATCACCCCGCCCTTGCGGAGGATGACGACCTGGTCGCCCAAGCGGAAGGCCTCGTCGATGTCGTGGGTCACGAACACGACGGTCTTGCCGAGTTCTCGTTGGAGCCGGATGAGCTCGTTCTGCAGATCCGTCCGCACGAGGGGGTCGACCGCGCCGAACGGCTCGTCCATGAGGAGGATGTTCGGGTCGACGGCGAGGCCACGGGCGACCCCGACACGCTGCTGCTGACCCCCCGAGAGCTGCGAGGGGTACCGGTCGGCGAGGCCGCGGTCGAGTCCGACGGTGTCCATGAGCTCGAGCGCACGCTCCCGTGCGCGGGCCTTGGGGACGCCGGTCAGCAGCGGCACGGTCGCGATGTTGTCGACGACCTTCCGGTGCGGCAGGAGTCCGCTGTTCTGCATCACGTACCCGATGCGGCGGCGGAGTCCGACCGGCGGGACCGCCGCGACGTCCTCGCCGTCGATCTCGACACTGCCCGCGGTCGGGTCCACCATGCGGTTGATCATCCGGAGCAGGGTGGTCTTGCCGCAGCCGCTCGACCCGACGAAGACCGTCGTGGTCCGGGACGGGATCACCAGGTCGAAGTGCTCGACTGCGGTGGTGCCGTCCGGGTACTGCTTGCGCACCGATCGGAACTCGATCATGGATGCTTGGCCCTTCCGGTTCCTGGGTGCGTCTGGTGGACGCGTGCCCGTCGATCTCCCGCCGATGGGTGGAGGTCGTCCCGCCCACGTACTGAAGCATGCTTCGGCGCGATGGGCAATCACGGATTGCGTACGCGGACATCCGACGCCCTGCTCCGCCGGATCGACCGATCGAGCGGGGTACGAGCGCACCGCACCGGAGGGGTACGGACGGTCAGGAGCGTACCCGGGTCCGCCGACGCTCGCGTCGGGACGATGACGAATCGTGACGTGGCGGACGACGACGCCCGCCCCCGAGAGCGGGAGCGGGCGTCGTCCGGTGGCCCCGGGTCAGGCGTCGGCGAGGACCGATCGCAGGTACGCGCGGGACATCGCCCGGAACTCCTCGACGAGTGCGGCGTCCCCGACACCGGGCACCCGGTGTGCGCGGGCGAGGACCGCGTGCCCGGCCTCGGTCAGGACGGTCCACGCCCGACTCATCCGCTCGGAGTCCGGGAACCCGAAGCGCTCGCGGAAGATGACGGCGACCGCGCCGCCCAGTTGGGACATCCGGTCCTCGGTGCCGTCGTCGCCCTCGGTGACGTCACCGAAGCGGACCGCACGGAACCCCGGCTCCGTACGGTACATCTCGACCGTCATGTCGATGAGCGCGTCCGCGCCCTGCTCCCACGTCGTCGCGCCGCTCGCGTCGATCGACGAGACGAACCGCTCGGCGAGCCGTTGGGCGCACCGGATCGCGAGCGCCTCCACGACCGCGATGCGATCCGGGAAGTACCGGTAGACCGTCCCGATCGAGGCTCCGGCCCGCTCGGCGACCATGGCGGTCGTCAGGCGCTCGAGCCCGATCTCGTCGATCACCGCGGCCGCAGCGTCGAGGAGCCCGGCGAGGCGCGCCGAACTGCGGGCTTGGACCGGCTCGTTCCTGAGCAGTGATGATCCCCCCGGCAGTGCGTTCGATACCTCGGTGACGAGCACGTGTTCTCCTCCTCGCGCGAACGCGATGCTGGTCGACGGCCCGAGCGGCCGATGGCGGCGGGACGAACGGGCGTCCGCGCCGCGACGGGCGACGGACCCGCCGACGTGTTGATGTGACGGTCACAATGGTCGCACCGAGCGCCTGGGTCGACGCTGCGTTTCGACTCCTCGGAGGCAACGCGTGTCGTGGGACGCCCGTCCGGCCAGGGCAGGACGGGAGGGGCGACGCGACCGGCACGGTGCACGCACCGACCGACGGATCACCCGCGTCCCCGTGCGCGGCGTCATGACATCACCCGACCGCGGCCGATGGCGGCGGCGACTCGGCAGAGGGTCGGCCGACCGACCGGCGCCCACCGGGGCGTGGAATGATGGTGCGATGCCCGATCGGACGATGCCGGATGCCGCGCTGGTCGACCCGATCCTGCACCGCGCCGCCCGCGTCGAGGACGCGGTCCAGGAGTTTCGGGAGCGGCGGGCACGTGCTCGCGGTCTCGTGCCGACCGTCGTCCCGTACACCGGGTACGGGGCGCCGGGATGGGTCCGGGTCCTCTGTCGGGTCCTGCTCACGCGGCGTGGCCTCGCCTCCGACGCCAGCTACGAGGGCGTCCGCGGTTGGCGCAGCTTCACGAGCGTGGCCGTCGATGACGTCGAGGTCACCGTCACCGCCGGCGGGGCCACGCACCGCGTGCAGGCCGACCGGGGCGGCGTGGTCGACACGCGTGTCCCGCTCGACCTCGAGCCCGGCTGGCAGACCGTCACGCTCGCCGCTGGCGGTTCGCGTCCCGTCCACGCGCCGGTGTTCGTCGTGGACCCGTCGACCCGCTTCGGCGTCGTCTCGGACGTCGACGACACGATCATGGTGACGAGCCTCCCCCGCCCGTTCCTGGCGGCATGGAACTCGTTCGTCCTCACGGAGCACGCCCGCCGCCCCGTCCCCGGGATGTCCGTGCTGTACGAGCGGATCCTGGGTCAGCACCCGGGCGCTCCGGTGGTCTACCTGTCGACCGGCGCCTGGAACGTCGCGCCGACGCTCAACCGGTTCCTCACTCGCAACATGTACCCGCCCGGCGCCCTGCTCCTCACGGACTGGGGTCCGACGCACGACCGCTTCTTCCGCAGCGGACGGCTCCACAAGCAGGAGAACCTCCGACGGCTCGCCGCCGACTTCCCGGACGTCCGATGGCTGCTCGTCGGCGACGACGGCCAGCACGACGAGGAGCTGTACGGCGAGTTCGTGGCGGAGCACGAGGGCAAGGTCTCCGGGGTCGCGATCCGCCAGCTCTCGACGAGCGAGGCCGTGCTCGCCGGCGGACGCTCCCGGGCTCAGGAACGCAGCCGCAATTCGGCCGCTCCGTGGGTCTACGCCCCGGACGGCGCCGGGCTCTGGGAGGCACTCGCCGACGTCGGGATCACCCGGCGCTGACCCGTGTCGGCGTGCCGATCCGGACGTCCGGACACCGGCTCCCCTGCGGGAGTGCACAGCCGACTCCCTCCCGCCGGACGCGGGACCCGCAGGGTGACAGGCTGGACCGATGGCGCTCCACATCGAGGACTACGCACTCATCGGCGACTGCCACACCGCCGCGCTCGTCGGCCGGGACGGCAGCATCGACTGGCTGTGTCTGCCCCGGTTCGACAGCGCGTCCGCGTTCGCCGCGCTCCTCGGCGACGAGGACGACGGTCGCTGGCTGCTCCGACCGGACGACGACACCGCGACCGCCACACGCCGCTACCTCGACGACACGTTCGTCCTCGTGACGACCTGGACGACCTCCACCGGCGTCGTCGAGGTGACCGAGTTCATGCCGTCCGGGGACCGGCGCGCCGACCTCGTGCGACGGGTCCGCGGGGTGCGCGGATCGGTGGCGATGCGGCAGGAACTGCGGATCCGGTACGGCTACGGAGCGACGGTGCCGTGGATGCGGCAGATCGGCCACGACGACGCGCACGTCCTGCTCGCCACCGCGGGGCCGGACTCGATCGTCGTCCGTGGACCGCGCCTCCATGCGGAGGGCCACCGTCACGAGAGCCGGTTCACCGTCGAGGCCGGCAGCACGGTCGACCTCACGCTGACCTGGTACCCGTCCCATCGTGAGCCGCCGACGCCCCCGCAGGTCGACGCCGTCCTCGACGAGACCGTCGGCTGGTGGCGCCACTGGGCCGCCGGCGACGCCACCGATGGCCGCTACGCCGACGCCGTGCACCGCTCGTTGCTCGTGCTCCGTGCGCTGACGCACGAGGACACCCGCGGGATCGCCGCGGCAGCGACCACGAGCCTCCCGGAGGACCCGGGCGGCGAACGCAACTGGGACTACCGGTACGTGTGGCTGCGCGACGCGTCGCTGACGCTCGCGGCGCTCCTCGCGCACGGGTTCCGCGACGAGGCGGACGGCTGGAAGCACTGGTTGCTCCGCGCGATCGCCGGTGACCCCGCCGACGTCCAGATCATGTACGGCCTCGCCGGCGAGCGGGAACTCCCGGAGCGCACCCTCGACCACCTCGCGGGGTACGAGGACTCCCGCCCGGTCCGCGTCGGCAACGGCGCCTACACGCAGTACCAGGGCGACGTCTTCGGCGAGGTCCTGGCGGCGCTGCACGACGCACGCGAGCTCGGCGTCGAGGAGAACGCGGACAGCTGGTCGCTGCAGCGCGCACTCCTGGCCTACGTCGAGGAGCACTGGCAGGACCCCGACAACGGCATCTGGGAGATGCGTGGGCCGCGCCGCCACTTCACGCACTCACGCGCGATGATCTGGGCCGCGTTCGACCGCGGTGTCGCCGCCGTCGAGGAGTTCGGACTCGAGGGGCCGGTCGAGCGCTGGCGCGGGTTCCGTGACCGGGTCCGCGAGGAGATCGAGACGCAGGGCTACGACCCGGTGCGGAACACCTTCCGGCAGCACTACGACACCGACGAGGTGGACGCCTCGCTGCTCGTCCTCCCCCAGATCGGTTTCTGCAAGCCCGACGACCCCCGCATGCTCGGCACCGTCGCCGCGATCGAGCAGGACCTCCGCACCGGACCCGACGGACTGCTGCTCCGGTACCGCACCACCGCGGGCTTCGACGGCCTGTCTGGATCGGAGCACCCGTTCCTCGCCTGCTCGTTCTGGCTCGTCGAGCAGTACGCGGCGTCGGGCCGGATCGAGGACGCCGAACGCCTCATGGACACGCTCGTCGGGTTCGCGAACGACGTCGGGATGCTCTCGGAGGAGTACGACGTCGAGCACGGCCGGCAGATCGGCAACACACCCCAAGCGCTGTCGCACCTGACCCTCGTCACCGCCGCCGACGCGATCCGCCGGGCGCGCGGCGAGGCCGGGCCCGGCATCCGCACCCGGGAGGCCCAGAACGACGGCACCACCCGCAGCACCACCGGTGTGGGCGAAGCCGCGGGCGCTCCCGACTGACGCGCCGCACGCCGACACGACCGCGGCCCCGTCACCGGCGAGGTGACGGGGCCGCGGTCGCGTCGGACGACGATCGACGTCAGGGGATCAGGACGAGGACTCCCAGTCGGCGGGGCCACGCGAGCCGGCACGGTAGTCGTCGAGCGGGACCTCGCGACGCTTCCAGGCGTCCACGACGGGCTGGACGATCTCCCAGCAGCGGACCGCGACGTCGCCGCGGATCGACAGCAGCGGGTCGTCGTGGAAGATCCCGCTCAGGACCTCACCGTAGGGCGTGAGCTCGCCACTGTCGAACGACGACGACAGGACGATCTGCCCCATCTCGAACGGGTTGCCCCCACCGTTCGCCGACAGGCTCAGCTCGATCTCGTCCGGGTTGAGGACGATGCGCAGCGTGTCCGACACCGGCTGTCCCTCGAGGCCGGACGGGAGTCGCGGCACCGGCTTGAAGGTGACGAGGACCTCCTTACGGCTCGCACCGAGCGCCTTGCCCGAACGAAGCGTGAAGGGCACGCCCTGCCAGCGGGCGGTGTCGACCTCGACGTTGATCTCGGCGAGGGTCTCGGTCTGGCGCTCGGGGTCGACGCCGTCCTCGTCCGCGTACGACGGCAGCTCCTTGCCGTCGATCGTGCCCGCGACGTAGCGCGCACGCCGGCTCGCCTTGAGCGGGTCGTCGTCGACGAGGTGGGTCGACCGCAGCACCCGGGCGAGCGACGACCGCAGCTCGACGGCGTCAACCGCAGCGGGCGCGTCCATCGTGACGAGCGCGAGGATCTGGAGCAGGTGGCTCTGGATCATGTCGACGAGCGCACCGGCGTCGTCGTAGTACTGCGCGCGGCCCTCGAGGCCGAGGGTCTCGTCGTAGAGGATCTCGACCTTCTCGATGTTGTCCGCGTTCCAGATCGGCTCGAACATCCGGTTGGCGAACCGCAGACCGATGATGTTGAGCACGGTCGACCGGCCGAGGAAGTGGTCGGTGCGGTGCACGCGCTCCTCGGGGACGAGCTGGAGGACGGTCTCGTTCAGCGCCCGAGCCGATTCGACATCCGTGCCGAACGGCTTCTCGAACGCCAGGGTCGTGCCCTCGGGGAGTTCGAGCTCCGCGAGGGCGTCGCAGATGTCCGACGCGATCTGCGGCGGCAGCGCGAAGTACAACACCGGCTCGCCCTCAGCGGCGTCGAGCATGGCCTTGAGGTGGGCCGGGTCCTTCGGGTCGCCCTGCATGAAGACCGTCGACTCGAGCGTCGCGTCGACCTCGGGCCCCGAGACGTGCTGCGAATCGAAGGCGTCCTTGACGACCTTGGTCCAGGCTTCCTCCGAGCGGGCGCTCCGGCCCGTGCCGATGAGCTTGACGGGGACGGAACGGGCGCTCTGGAGGAACGTCCCGAGACCGGGGAGCAGCAGCCGGGCGGCGAGGTCGCCGGTTGCGCCGAAGACGATGAGAGTGCGCTTGTCGGTCACCAGGGGTGACTCCTTTCGGATGGATGTGCGGGTGTCGACCGCGTCCGATCGGACCGGTCGGGATCGGCCCGGACGCACGTCGGGCGGCACCGGTGAGGGTGCCGCCCGATGAGCGTCAGGTGCGGATCAGTGTCCGAAGTTGCCGCGGTAGTACTCGTAGGTCCAGCCGACGAGCGCCACGATCCCGATGGAGGCGCCGATGGCGAAGATCCACCACCCGGCTGCGACGCCGAGGAAGCAGATCGCCGCCGCGGCCGCGAGCGTGATCGGCCAGTAGGACCAGGGGCTGAAGTGACCGAGTTCGGCGTCACCGTCCTCGATGTTCGCGTCGGTGCGGTCCTCGGGCAGTACGCCGTCCTGCGCTGCGAACGTCCGGCCCAGGTAGAAGGCGATGAACACCCCCAGGATCCCGGTGAGACCGATCGAGACCGTGCCCACCCACTCGATCTGGTTGGTGGCGAGGATGCCCCAGATCGTGTACGCCGCGTCCGCCACGAAGAAGAAGATCGCGAGGATCCAGAACAGGTTGGTACTAGCGCGCATGGTTCCTCAGAACTTCTGGTCGGTCTGGTTCGGGTTCCGGGTCTTGCCTGTCGCCGCGTCGTGCGTCTGCGCGTCCGGAGCGTCCATCGCCGGACCGACACCGATCGGGATCCCCGCCTCGGGGTGGTTCAGATCGAACGCCGGCGACTCCGACCGGATGCGCGGGATCGAGGTGAAGTTGTGCCGCGGCGGCGGGCAGGAGGTCGCCCACTCGAGCGAGCGGCCGTAGCCCCACGGGTCGTTCACGGCGACGCTGGGCGCGTGCCGCGCGGTGACGTAGACGTTGTAGATGAACGGCAGGAACGAGACGCCGAGGATCATCGCGCCGATGGTCGACAGCTGGTTCATCCAGGTGAAGCCGTCCTGCGGCAGGTACGTGGCGTAGCGACGGGGCATGCCGATGACGCCGAGCCAGTGCTGGATGAGGAACGTCGTGTGGAACCCGATGAACAGCAGCCAGAAGTGGATCTTGCCGAGGCGCTCGTTGAGCATCTTGCCGGTCCACTTGGGCCACCAGAAGTAGAAGCCCGAGAACATCGCGAACACGACCGTGCCGAACACCACGTAGTGGAAGTGCGCGACGACGAAGTACGAGTCGGACACGTGGAAGTCGAGCGGCGGCGAGGCGAGGATCACGCCCGTGAGGCCACCGAAGGTGAACGTCACGAGGAACCCGATGGCCCAGAGGATGGGCGTCTCGAACGTGACCGAGCCGCGCCACATCGTGCCGACCCAGTTGAAGATCTTCACGCCGGTCGGGACCGCGATGAGCATCGTCATGAGCGAGAACCACGGCAGGAGCACGCCGCCGGTGACGTACATGTGGTGCGCCCACACCGTCACCGACAGGGCCGCGATGGTGATCGTGGCGTAGACGAGCGTCTTGTAGCCGAAGATCGGCTTCCGGCTGAAGACCGGGAAGACCTCGGACACGATGCCGAAGAACGGCAGCGCGATGATGTAGACCTCGGGGTGGCCGAAGAACCAGAACAGGTGCTGCCAGAGCAGCGCACCACCGTTGGCAGGGTTGAACACCTGCGCACCGAACACACGGTCGAGGCCGAGTCCGAACAGCGCCGCGGCGAGCACCGGGAACGCCATCAGCACGAGCAGCGCGGTGATGAGGGTGTTCCAGGTGAAGATCGACATGCGGAACATGGTCATGCCCGGCGCGCGCATCGTGATGATCGTCGTGATGAAGTTCACGGCACCGAGGATCGTCGAGAAGCCGGTCAGGCCCAGGCCGAAGACCCACAACGTCCCGCCGAGACCTGGTGTGAACGTGGTGTCCGACAACGGCGCGTAGGCGAACCATCCGAACGAGGCGGCACCCTGCGGCGTGAGGAACCCGCCGACCGCGATGAGGCCGCCGAAGAAGTACAGCCAGAACGCGAAGCCGTTGAGGCGCGGGAAGGCGACGTCGGGCGCGCCGATCTGCAGCGGCATGATCGCGTTCGCGAACCCGGAGAACAGCGGCGTCGCGAACAGCAGCAGCATGATCGTGCCGTGCATCGTGAACAGCTGGTTGTACTGCTCCTTGGTCGCCACGACGTGCAGGCCGGGCTCGAAGAGCTGCGCACGGATCACGAGCGCCATCACTCCTGCCAGCAGGAAGTACAGGAACGAGGCGATCAGGTACATGTACCCGATCGTCTTGTGGTCCGTCGACGTGATCCAGTTGACGATGATGTTGCCCTTGCGGCCCACCCGCGAGGCCGCGAAGTCCGGCGTCGAGGTCGGGGCCGACTGGCCGACGAATGCGGAAGTGGTCATGGAGCGAGCCTTACTTCTCGGTACCGGCGGCCTGCGCGGGCGCCACGTTGTTCGGCTGGTTCGAGTCGGTGTTGTACTCGTTGCCGAGCAGACCGACCTTGCCCTGGTCGCGGAGGGACGCCAGGTACGCCTGGTACTTCGCCGGCGACACGACCTTCACCTGGAAGAGCATGAGCGAGTGGTACTCGCCGCAGAGCTCGGCACACTTGCCCTGGTAGGTGCCGGTCTTCTCCGGGATGAAGTACTCGTAGTTGGTCCGGCCGGGGATCGTGTCCTTCTTGTACAGGAAGTCGACGACCCAGAACGAGTGGTCCACGTCGCGCGAGGACAACTCGATCTCGACCTTCTTGCCCTTGGGCAGGTAGAGGGTCGGCAGCTGGTTGGTCTTGATGTCGCCGGTGCCGTTGTCTTCTTCCTGGGCCTGGATGCCCTGGTAGTAGACCGACTTCTTGGCGTCGTTCTGGTCGATGTAGTTGAAGTCCCACGCCCAGCGCTTGGCGTACACGTGGATGGTGGCGTCGGGGTGTGCGAACGGCTTCTCGATCGCGGCCTGGTCCTTGGCGGTGAAGGCGAAGAAGCCGAGCACCAGGATGAGCGGCACGATCGTGTAGAAGATCTCGATCGGCATGTTGTACCGGAGCTGCACCGGGAGGCCGGTCTGGCCCTTGCGGCGGCGGTAGACCACCGCGGCCCAGATGATCAGGCCCCAGGTGATGAGACCGACCGCGAGGAGGACGATCCAGCTCGTCACCCAGAGGCCGACCGTCGCACTCGTGTGGTTGGTCGTGTCCCGCGTGTGCTCGGTCCCCGGCAGCCAGCCGTTCAGCTGCTGCTGCGTACAACCGGCCAGTGCGATGACCAGACCGACGGCCACCGGGATGGCCGCCCAACGTATACGGCGATTCGAACGCACTGTTACCTCTCGCGAAGACGGTTGTCGGGACGTGACCGCATCGAATCAGCTCGACGCAGGGCTCGTTCCCAGACTGGGTGGAACACTCCTAGCTTACTCGCAGCCAGGGTGCCGACGTGCACACGCGACACGCTCGCGGGCGGCTTCGGAAGCCCACAGGTGTCGCCCAACGCAGCACGAGGGACGCCGGTCGCCCGGTCGTCCCTCGCTCGCCGCGGTGCCCCGGCAGGGCCGGTGCCCTGCGTGCGCCGCGATCGGTGCTGGTCAGTGGAAGCTGTCGCCGCACGCGCAGCTGCCCTGCGCGTTCGGGTTGTCGATGGTGAAACCCTGCTTCTGGATGGTGTCCTCGAAGTCGATGGTCGCACCGTCGAGGTAGGGCACGCTCATCCGGTCCACCACCACCTCGACCCCGTCGAACTCGGCGGTGGCGTCACCCTCGAGCAGGCGCTCGTCGAAGTACAGCTGGTAGATGAGGCCCGAGCAGCCGCCCGGCTGGACGGCCAGACGGAGCCGGAGATCGTCGCGGCCCTCTTGCTCGAGCAGGCTCGCGACCTTCGCCGCGGCCGCGTCGGACAGCAGGACGCCGTGGGACGGTGCCGCGGCCGGCTTCTCGATCGTCGTGGTGGTGTCGGTCATCGCCGTCTCCCTCCGCGCGGTGCAGGTCACCGCGGCTCGTTCCGATTGTAGGCGCGCGCACCGACGCCGTACACCGGGTCGGTCCTCCCGGGTCGTGCGGACCGGACCGGAGGCCCGACGGCGGGCCGCTCAGACGGAGCGGGTGCCGAGGCGGGCCAGCAGGATCGTCTCGGCGGCGATCGCGCGGTGCAGGACGCCCAGGTGCTGCGACTCGTTCGGGCTGTGCGCGCGGGTGTCCGGGTCCTCGACGCCGGTGACGAGGATCTGCGCGGCGGGGAACTCGGCGGCGAGGTCCGACACGAACGGGATCGAGCCGCCGATCCCCTGCTCGACCGGCTGCGGACCCCACCCCTCGGTCATGGCCGTCCGGGCCTCGCGCACGGCCCAGCCGCTCGTGTCGACGAGGAACCCGTCGCCGGTGTCGACGTCGGTGATGTCGACCCGCGCGCCGAACGGGGTGTTGGCCCGGATGTGCGCCTCCACGGCCGCGAAGGCGTCGGTCGCCGACTGCCCGGGGGCGACCCGGATGGAGACCCGCGCGGAGACCGTCGGCAGGAGTGTGTTCGACGCGTTCGCCACGCTCGGCACGTCCATGCCCGTGACGGTCACCGAGGGCCCGGACCACATGCGGCCGAGCAGCGGGCCCTCCCCCACGGGCCGGACGCCGTCGACGAACGCCGCCTCGGCCGCGAGTTGCTCCTCGCTCCGCTCGGGCACCGGACCGTCGTACCGCGTGAGCCCGGGCACCGCCACGGTGCCGGCGTCGTCGTGGAGCGACGCGAGGAGACGCACCATGGGCATCATCGCGTCCGGCACGGCACCGCCGAACATCCCGCTGTGCGACGCGTGCTCGAGCGTCGTCACCGTCAAGCGGAAGGTCACGTTGCCGCGCAGGCTCACCGTGATCGCCGGGACGTCGGTGGACCAGTTGTCACTGTCCGCGACGACGATCACGTCGGCCGCGAGGTGCTCGCGCTGCTCGCGGAGGAACGTGGTGAACGAGCGCGACCCGAACTCCTCCTCGCCCTCGACGAAGAGGACGATGCCGAGGTCGAGGTCGGCGTCGTCGACGACCGCACGCAGGGCGCGCAGCGACGCGATGTGCGTCATCACGCCGGCCTTGTCGTCCGAAGCGCCCCGCCCGTGCAGACGCTCCCCGCGGAGGGTCGGCTCGAACGGCGGCGTCTCCCACAGCGCCTCGTCACCCTGCGGCTGGACGTCGTGGTGCGCGTACAGCATCACGGTCGGTCGGCCGTTCCGCGCGCGCCGCACCGCGAGCACCGCCGGCTGTCCGAGCGCCGCGCCCCCGTCCGTTCCGGCCGTCGCGTCGGCGCCCTCGCCCTCGGCGCCCGCGATCGCGGAGCGGACGACCCGGACGTCCTCGAACACGCCCGTGGAGCGCGCGAGGTCGGCCACGGCCTCGGCACTCGCCTGGACCGCGGACGGGTCGAACGCGGACCACGACACGGAGGGGATCCGGATGAGCGCCGACAGGTCGGCGATGGTGGTCGGCAGGCCGCCCTGGACCGCGTCGCGCAGCGCGGCGAGCAGGGTCGGATCGGTCTCGGGCGCGTGCTGTGCGGAGTCGGTCATGCGGGTAATCTTGTCAGTCCGAGCAACGATCGAGGACACCGTGGCCAAGGCGCAACCCAAGACGAACACGACGGTCAACCCGTCCGACGAGGAACTCCTCGCGGCGGGCGCTCCCGCCCGGGGCAAGGGGCGACCCACCCCGAGTCGTCGGGAGCGTGAGGCCGCGAACCGGCGCCCGATCGTCGGCGCGACCCCGGCGGACCGCAAGGCCGCGCGGGCACGCCTGACGGACGACCGCGAGCGTGCTCGCGTCGGCCTGGCGAACGGCGAGGAGCGCTACCTCCCGGCCAAGGACCGCGGTGAGCAGCGCCGGTACGTCCGCGACTACGTCGACGCCCGATGGAGCGTCGGCGAGGTGATGCTCCCCCTCATGGCGGTGTTCCTCATCGTCTCGCTGGCCGTGACGGCGATCGAGGGCATCGCGTTCGTCCTCATCTGGCTCTTCGTCGCGCTGTTCCTGCTCGACGCCGTCGTCACGTTCCTCGCGCTGCGCCGTCGCATCACCGCGAAGTGGGGGTCGGGGTCGCTGCAGCGTGGCACGTTCCTCTACGTGGTGACCCGCCAGTTCCAGATGCGGTTCCTCCGACTGCCGAAGCCGCAGGTCAAGCGCGGTCAGTACCCCGTCTGACGACCGGACGGACGGGAGGCCCGGTGCACGCTCGCACCGGGCCTCCCGTCGTTCCTGCGGCCGATCAGGCGTGCGCCGCGGCAGCCGCGCGCCGCGCCGCACGCCGGTGGCGACGCCGACGCAGTCGGTTGATGCGCATGACCCACGTCGGTCCCTCGTAGAGGAACGCCGTGTAGCCCTGCACGAGCGTCGCGCCGGCCTCGATGCGGGCCTCGACGTCGGCCTCGGTCGTCACCCCGCCGACCGCGATCACGCAGAAGTCGTCCGGTACCGCAGCGCGCACACGACGCAGGACCGCGAGGGACCGCTCCGCGAGCGGCGCGCCGGAGAGACCACCCACGCCGAGGGCGGCGACGACGTCCTCGGCGGCGCGCAGCCCCGTGCGTTCGACCGTCGTGTTGGTCGCGATGACACCCGCGAGCCCGAGCTCCACCGCGAGTGCCGCGATCGCGTCGATCTGCTCGTCAGTCAGGTCCGGTGCGATCTTCACGAGCGTCGGCACGCCCCGGGCAGCGCCGTGCACGGCCGAGAGCAGCGGCCGGAGTTGGTCGATCTCCTGCAGACCGCGGAGCCCAGGGGTGTTCGGCGAGCTGACGTTCACGGCGAGGTAGTCGGCGAACGGCGCGAGCATGCGGGTCGACTCGAGGTAGTCGTCGACGGCTTCGGCCACCGGGACGACCCTGCTCTTGCCGATGTTGACACCGATGACGGGGCGGCCCGGGAAGCGACGCGCGCGTTCGAGGCGCCGGGCGGCCCGCGCGGCACCGCCGTTGTTGAACCCCATCCGGTTCACGAGCGCTCGGTCGGCGACGAGCCGGAACAACCGGGGCCGTTCGTTCCCGGGCTGCGGTCGGGCGGTGAGCGTGCCGACCTCGACGTGCCCGAACCCCAGGAGCCCGAGCCCGATGACGCCCTTGGCGTCCTTGTCGAACCCCGCCGCCATCCCGAAGCGCGACGGGAAGTGGATGCCCATCGTCGTGACGCCGTCTGCGGCACCGGGCCGTCCGTAGCGCTCGGCCAGTCCCGCGAGCACGGGGAGCCGGGGCAGGACACGGATCACGCCGAAGGCCAGGTGGTGCGCGCGTTCTGGGTCCATCCGGGCGAACACCACCCGGAACACGACCTTGTACCCGGCCCGGAGGAGGACTTCGGCGACGCCGCTCATCCGGCGCTCGTCGCGCTGCGGCCCGCCGCCGCGTCGGCGTCGGCGTCGGCGTCGGCGTGGTGGTCGATGCGCAGTTGCTTGATGGCGTCGTCGAAGTCGTCGAGCGACTCGAACGCCTGGTAGACGCTGGCGAAGCGCAGGTACGCGACCTCGTCGAGCTCGCGGAGCGGATCGAGGATCGCGAGCCCGATGTCGTTCGCGTCGATCTGGCTCGCACCGGACGAGCGGACGATCTCCTCGACGCGCTGGGCGAGCACGGCGAGGTCGGCGTCGGTGACGGGGCGACCTTGGCACGCCTTGCGGACGCCCGAGATGATCTTCTCGCGGCTGAACGGCTCGAGCACCCCGTTGCGCTTGACCACGTTGAGGCTCGCGGTCTCGGTGGTCGAGAACCGGCGCCCGCAGTTCGGGCACTGGCGACGACGGCGGATCGACGTGCCGTCGTCACTGGTCCGGGAGTCGACGACGCGCGAGTCCGGGTGGCGGCAGAAGGGGCAGAACATGTCGCAGACGATCGTACCGGGTGGTCAGGAGCGGGCGAGGCGTGCGGCCACGGCGGCCCCGTGCGCCGGCAGCTGCTCCGCCTCGGCCAACGCCACGATGCGCGGACCGACTTCGGCGAGGGCCTCAGCGTCGTAGTGCACGATCTGCTGCGGGCGCAGGAACGTCGCCGCCGAGAGGCCGGCGCCGAACCGGGCCTGCCCGCCCGTCGGGAGCACGTGGTTCGACCCCGCGAGGTAGTCGCCGAGACTGACCGGAGCGGACGGCCCGACGAACACCGCACCGGCGCTGTCGATCTCCGCGAGCACGGCGTCGTCGTCCTCCGTCTGGATCTCGAGGTGCTCCGGTCCGTACGCGTTGCTGACCGCGGCGGCGTCCGTCAGCGAGCCGACGAGCACGACGGCCGACTGCGGGCCGCCGAGCGCCACGCGCACGCGGTCCGCGGTGGCCAGCCGGGCGAGCTGTGCCGGGATCGCGGCGTCGACCGCGTCGGCCAGGGCCTCGGACGTCGTCACGAGGACGCTGCCCGCCTGCTCGTCGTGCTCGGCCT
This sequence comes from Curtobacterium sp. MCBD17_019, assembly GCF_003234555.1. Classification (NCBI taxonomy): domain Bacteria; kingdom Bacillati; phylum Actinomycetota; class Actinomycetes; order Micrococcales; family Microbacteriaceae; genus Curtobacterium; species Curtobacterium sp. MCBD17_019. The sequence goes on from NZ_QKTT01000010.1 coordinate 104,157, forward strand.
GGCTCACCAGGTCGGCGGCGACGTACTCGGCGTCGGCGGAGGCGTCGGCGATGACGAGGATCTCGGTCGCGCCGGCCTCGGCGTCGATGCCGACGAGGCCGCGGACGAGCCGCTTCGCCGCCGCGACGTAGTTGTTACCGGGACCGGTCACGAGGTCGACCGGCTCGAGCCCGATCTCCGGCACACCGTGCGCGAGTGCCCCGATCGCACCCGCACCGCCCATCGCGTAGACCTCGTCGATGCCCAGGAGGCCCGCGGCCCCCAGGATCGTCGGGTGCACGCCGTGTCCGTGGTCGCGTTGGGGCGGGGACACGAGGGCGATCGACCGCACCCCGGCCACCTGGGCCGGCACGACGTTCATGACCACGCTCGACGGGTACACGGCCTTGCCGCCCGGCACGTAGAGGCCGACCCGACGCACGGGGCGCCACCGCTGGTGGACCTCGGCTCCGTCGGCGAGCGTGGTGATCGCGGCCTGGGGCACCTGGGCGGTGCTCGCCGCACGGACGCGCCGGATGGCCTCGTCGAGCGCGTTCCGGACCACCGGGTCGAGTCCGGCCACTGCTGCGCCGATCGCTGCCGCTCCCACGCGGACGGCGCCGGGCGCGCCCCCGTCGAACCGCTCCGCCTGCTCGCGGAGCGCGGCGGCACCGCGGTCACGGACGTCGTCCACCAGGTCACGCGCCGCGGTCGTCGCACTCGCGACGTCACCCGCGGCCCGCGGCATCAGTCGGAGGAGTTCGGCGCGGTCCGGCAGTCCGCCGCGGAGGTCGATTCGTCGCATCATGGCCAGCCCAGCCTACCGAGGCCGACCCGGTCACCGACGGCGCAGGTCACACGAGACAGGACGGTCCGAGCAGGCTCTTCAGCTCGCCGAAGAGATCCGGCGTCAACGCGACCGGGAACGGGATCTCGAAGGTGCGCGCGGCGTCTTCCTTGAGGAGCCGGAGTCGCACCTCGGTGTCCCCGTGATGACGGCCGAGCACCTTCGCCAGCTCGGAGACGGTCTCGGTCGTCGCACGCCGTTCCGGCAACGACAGCGTGAGCGGCCCCGAGCCCATGGCGTCGCCGACGTTCGGCGCGAACATGCTCACCGCGTGCAGGCTCTTGCCGTCGTCGCGCACGCTCACCCGACCCCGCAGGACGACGATGGCGTCCGCCTGGAGCATCGGGCCGAACTCCTGGTAGGTCTTGCCGAGGAACATGACGCCGATCTCGCCGGCGAAGTCCTCGATCTGCACGATGCCGTACGGGTTGCCCGAGTTCTTCGACACCCGGTGCTGCACGCTCGTCAGGAGCCCGGCGACCGTCACGGTCTCGCCGTCTATGTGGTCCTCGGCCGCGACGATGTCGGCGATCGACATCGACGCGTGCTTGGCGAGCTCGACCTCGAGGCCGGCGAGCGGGTGGTCGGACACGTAGAGACCGAGCATGTCGCGCTCGAAGGCGAGCTTGTCACGCTTCGACCACTCCGGCCGCTCGGGCACCTGTGACACGGGCGCGGCGGTCTCGGCGACCTCCGCGAACAAGCTGTCGAAATCGAACCCGACGTTGCCGTTCGCCTCGTCGCGCTTGATCTTGACCGCGGCCTCGACCGCACCCTCGTGGATCTCGACGAGCGCACGCCGGGTGTCACCGAGCGAGTCGAACGCCCCGGCCTTGATGAGGGACTCCACGGTGCGCTTGTTCGCGGCGGTGATCGGGATCTTGCGGAGGAAGTCGTGGAAGGACTCGAAGCGCCCCTTCTGCCCACGGGCCTCCACGATCGCGTCGACGACGTTGAAGCCGACGTTGCGCACGGCGCCCACGCCGAACCGGATGTCCTCGCCGACGGCGGCGAAGAACCCGATCGACTCGTTGACGTCGGGCGGCATGACCTTGATGCCCATGCGCCGACACTCGTTGAGGTACAGCGCGAGCTTGTCGCGGGCGTCGCCGACGCTGGTCAGCAGCGCCGCCATGTACTCCGCCGGGTAGTGCGCCTTGAGGTACGCCGTCCAGTAGGACACGACCCCGTACGCCGCCGAGTGCGCCTTGTTGAACGCGTAGTCGGAGAAGGGCAACAGGATGTCCCACAGCGTCTTGATGGCCGCGTCGGAGTAGCCGTTGTCCTTCATGCCCTGCTCGAAGCCCGCGTACTGCTTGTCGAGTTCGGACTTCTTCTTCTTGCCCATCGCCCGCCGCAGGATGTCGGCCTGACCGAGCGAGAACCCGGCCACCCGCTGCGCGATCGCCATGACCTGCTCCTGGTAGATGATCAGGCCGTAGGTCGTGTCGAGGATGTCGGCGAGGGGCTCGGCGAGCTCCGGGTGGATGGGCGTGATCTCCTGCTCGCCGTTCTTGCGCAGGGCGTAGTTCGTGTGCGAATTCGCACCCATCGGCCCCGGGCGGTACAGCGCGATGAGCGCGGAGATGTCCTCGAAGTTGTCGGGGCGCATGAGCCGGAGGAGCCCACGCATCGGACCGCCGTCGAGCTGGAAGACGCCGAGCGTGTCACCGCGCTGCAGCAGCGCGTAGGCCTCGGGGTCGTCGAGGGTGAGCGACTCGAGGTCGAGGTCGGTCCCCCGGTTCATCTTGATGTTGTCGATGGCGTCGCTGATGATCGTGAGGTTGCGGAGCCCCAGGAAGTCCATCTTGATCAGCCCGAGCGACTCCGCAGCCGGGTAGTCGAACTGCGTGACGATCTGGCCGTCCTGCTCGCGCTTCATGATCGGGATGATGTCGATGAGCGGATCGCTCGACATGATCACGCCGGCCGCGTGCACACCCCACTGTCGCTTCAGGCCCTCGAGCCCCAGGGCGGTGTCGAAGACCGTCCGGGCCTCGGGGTCCGACTCGACGACGGCGCGGACGTCCGCGGCCTCCTTGTAGCGCGGGTGGTCGCGGTCGAAGATGCCCGTGAGCGGGATGTCCTTGCCCATCACGGGCGGCGGCATCGCCTTCGTGAGCTTCTCGCCCATGCCGAACGGGAACCCCAGGACGCGCGAGGAGTCCTTGAGGGCCTGCTTCGCCTTGATCGTGCCGTACGTGACGATCTGCGCGACGCGCTCGTCGCCGTACTTCTCGGTGACGTACTTGATCGCCTCACCGCGGCGACGGTCGTCGAAGTCGACGTCGAAGTCGGGCATCGAGACGCGGTCCGGGTTGAGGAACCGCTCGAAGATCAGACCGTGTGCCAGTGGGTCGAGGTCCGTGATGCGCATGGCGTAGGCGGCCATGGACCCGGCACCGGAACCGCGGCCCGGCCCGACGCGGATGCCGTTGTCCTTCGACCAGTTGATGAAGTCCGCGACGACGAGGAAGTACCCCGGGAACCCCATCTGCGTGATGATGCCGACCTCGTAGTCGGCCCGCTTCCGCACGGCGTCCGGGATGCCGTCCGGGTAGCGGTAGTGCAGCCCCTTCTCGACCTCCTTGACGAACCAGGACTCCTCGTTCTCGCCCTCGGGCGTCGGGAACCGCGGCATGTAGTTCGCCGAGGTGTCGAACTCGACGTCGCACCGCTCGGCGATCGCCAGGGTGTTGTCGCAGGCGTCCGGGTGGTCGCGGAACAGGTGCCGCATCTGTGCCGGGGTCTTGAGGTAGAACTCGTCGGCGTCGAACTTGAACCGGTTCGGGTCGTTCAGCGTCGACCCGGACTGCACGCAGAGCAGCGCCGCGTGCGAGGTGGCGTCGCCCGCGTGCGTGTAGTGCAGGTCGTTCGTGGCGACGAGCGGGAGGCCGAGGTCCTTCGCGAGGCGGATCAGGTCCGTCATGATCCGACGCTCGATGCCGAGCCCGTGGTCCATGATCTCGCAGAAGTAGTTGTCGGCGCCGAAGATGTCGCGGTAGTCGGCCGCGGCCCGGACGGCCTCGTCGTACTGCCCCAGGCGCAGCCGCGTCTGGACCTCGCCTGAGGGGCACCCGGTGGTCGCGATGAGGCCCTTGGCGTACGTCGACAGCAGCTCGCGGTCCATGCGCGGCTTGAAGTAGTAGCCCTCGATCGAGGCGCGGGAGGACAACCGGAAGAGGTTGTGCATGCCCTCGGTGGTCTCGGCGAGCAGCGTCATGTGCGTGTACGCGCCGGCACCGGAGACGTCGTCGCCGCCGCCGTCGCCCCATCGGATCCGGGTCTTGTCGCTCCGGTGGGTGCCGGGCGTGATGTAGGCCTCGGTCCCGATGATGGGCTTGACCCCGGCACCACGAGCCGTCTTCCAGAAGTCGAACGCGCCGAACATGTTGCCGTGGTCGGTCACGGCGACCGCCGGCATGCCCTGCGCGGCGGTCTCGCCGACGAGCTGCCCGATCCGCGCCGCGCCGTCGAGCATGGAGTACTCGCTGTGCACGTGCAGGTGGACGAAGGAGTCGCTGTCCGCCACGGAACCTCCGGCGATCGATGCTCTGACCTGGTGCGGGAATCGTAACGGGCACGGACGACATCGCTTGGTCGGGCCGCGCGGGTTCAGCCCTCGCGGACGAGTTCCAGGGCGTGTCGCAGGTCGTCCGGGTACGCCGCCTCGAACTCGACCCAGACGCCCGTGCGGGGGTGCTCGAAGCCGAGCCGGACGGCGTCGAGCCACTGCCGCGTCAGCCCGAGTTCCGCACTGAGCACCGGGTCGGCGCCGTACGTCGTGTCCCCGACGCACGGGTGCCGGGTGGCCGCCATGTGGACGCGGATCTGGTGGGTCCGGCCGGTCTCCAGGTGGACCTCGAGCAGTGTCGCCGCACGGAACGCCTCGAGGGTCTCGTAGTGCGTCACGCTGGGCTTGCCGTCCGCGACGACCGCGAACTTCCAGTCGCTCGAGGGGTGGCGGCCGATGGGGGCGTCGATGGTGCCGGAGGTGGGATCGGGATGCCCCTGCACGAGCGCGTGGTAGACCTTGTCGACCGTCCGCTCCTTGAACGCGCGCTTGAGCGCCGTGTACGCCAGCTCCGTCTTGGCCACGACCATGAGGCCGCTCGTCCCGACGTCGAGCCGGTGCACGATGCCCGCGCGTTCCGCCGCACCCGAGGTCGCGATCGTGAACCCCGCCGCCGCGAGGCCGCCGGGCACCGTCGGCCCGTCCCAGCCCGGCGACGGGTGCGCCGCGACACCGACCGGCTTGTCCACGACCACGATGTCCTCGTCGTCGTACACGATCGTCATGCCGGGCACCGCCATCGGGACGACCCGCGGCGACTCCTTCGGCGACCACTCGACCTCGAGCCAGCTGTCGGCGTGCAGGCGGTCCGACTTGTCGACGACGACCCCGTCGACCCGGACGCCGCCGGCGGCGACGACGTCCGCGGCGAACGACCGGCTGAACCCGAGCAGTTTGGCGATCGCCGCGTCGACACGCTCGCCCGCGAGCCCGTCGGGGACGGGCAGGCTGCGCGACTCGCTCACGTCGCGTCGTGCCCGAGCGACGGCCTGGAGGCCCGGTCCCCGTCCGCCGGTCCGCCCGCGGTCGCGTCGGGTGCGGCCCCCACGGCGGACGTCGCCTCGCTCGTGACCGCGGTGGCTCCCCCGTCCGTGGCCGGCGCCGCCCCGGGGACGCGCCCCTGGGCCTCCCGGTCGTCCGTGCCGGCACGGTCGTCGGCGCCGGCGCCGGCGGCCCGGGTCCGCTTGGACGGCGTCCGCGTGCCGTCGAGGTTCACGCCGAGCAGCGTGAGCACGACGAAGATCGCCATGCTGATGCAGATGAACGAATCGGCGATGTTGTAGATCGCCGGCATCATCCACGGGGTGTAGATGAAGTCGACCACCTGGCCGCGCCCGAATCCCGGCGGCCGCGTCAGGCGGTCCGTCAGGTTCCCGAGGGCACCGCCGAGCAACATGCCGAAGAGCACGGCCCACCAGAGGGAGCGGATGCGCCGCGCCGTGATCACGATCGCGACGACCACCGCGGCGGCGACGATCGAGAAGATCCAGGTCTGACCCGTGGCGAACGAGAACGCGGCGCCGGGGTTCGTGACGTAGTGCAGCTGCAGGAGCCCGCCGAGCACCGGCACGGTCGCGCCGTAGGTCAGGTGGGCGACGACGAGCGCCTTGACGACCTGGTCGAGTGCGTAGACGCAGACAGCGGCGAAGGCCAGTGCCGCGATCGCGCGGACACTGACCTTCGCCGGACGTTCGGCTGGTGCAGCCGGATGGGGCTGGGGCAACGTCAGTTGGACCCGAAGCCCTGCGCCGACGCCGGCGCGGGCTGGAACCCGCTGGGCTGCTCGTTGCTCGCACTGTCGAGTTCCTGCAGCTGGCCCTGGATGTAGTTCTTGAGCTGCGCGCGGTACTCACGCTCGAACGTGCGGAGCTCCTCGATACGACCCTCGAGCTGCTTGCGCTCCTGCTCGTAGGTCGACACACGCTGCCGCTGCTGCTGCTCCGCGTCGGCGAGGATCTGGCGCTGCTGCGCCTCGGCCTCGGAGACGAGACGCGCCGCGGTGGCGTGACCCTCGGCGATGAGGGCGTCACGCTTCTCGACGCCCTCGCGGACGTGCTCCTCGTGCAGGCGACGGGCGAGCTGCAGGAGGCTCGAGGTGCCCTCGGTCTCGTCGTCCGTCGTGGTCGTCGTCGGGGCGGCGGCGGCGACGGGGGCCGGGGTCGGCTCCGGTGCGGCGGCGACGGGCGCCGGCTCCGGGGTCGGCTCGGGCTGCGGGGCCGGCGCGGGCGTCTCGGCGGCGCGGGCCTCGGCGGCGCTGAGGCGCTGGCGCAGCTCCTCGTTCTCCTGCCCGAGACGACGCAGTTCCACGACGACCTCGTCGAGGAAGTCGTCGACCTCGTCCTGGTCGTAGCCCTCGCGGAACTTCGTCGGCTGGAACCGCTTGTTGACTACGTCTTCCGGCGTCAAAGCCATTGCCGTCACCTCAATAGAACTGCTGATCGTGTGGAACCGAACGGTCACGACCGAACCTACCAGCCGTGACCTCCGGTGCGGATGCGCGCGTGACGCGCATCGGGTCCGGACCACCGTACACCGCCGGTCGGCCGCACCCCCTGCGGCGCCCGGTGTGGCGCGGGTCGGACGCGCGGTCAGGCGATGGCGAAGCGCTCCGTGACGCCCATCAGGATGATCACGAGGAGCATCACGATGCTCCATCCGAAGTCGAGCGCGACCGCACCCATGCGCATCGGCGGGAGCACCCGTCGGACGGCGCGGATGGGCGGGTCGGTGGCCCCGAACACGACCTCGGCGATGACGAGCACGGCTCCGCGGGGCCGCCAGGACCGGTTGAAGGTCCGCAGCAGGTCGAGCACGAACCGCGCCCACATCATGAAGAAGTAGATCAGGAGCAGCAGGTGCAGGATGCTCGCGACGAGGGACACCATCGGGGCTGATCAACTCGCTCGGTCGGGGCGGGCGCCGGGGCCGGTGTGGACCCGGCGGAGGACGCGCGGGGAGCGGTCCTCAGGACTGGGCGAAGAAGGACGCCTCGATGTCGGACTCTACCTCAGCGGGCTCGCCGCTCACCGCGACGTGCGCCGGCGACAGCAGGAACACCTTGCTCGTGACGCGCTCGATCTTGCCGTAGAGGCCGAGCGACAGGCCACTCGCGAAGTCGATCATGCGACGCGCGTCGCCCTCGGTCATCTGGGTGAGGTTGATGATCACGGGGATGCCGTCGCGGAAGCTCTCGGCGATGGACTGCGCGTCCTTGTACTCGCGGGGGTGGACGGTGAGGATCTCGTTCATTTCCTGGACCGGGGTCGCCTTCTGTGCGTGGGCGCGTCGGAGCGGGGTCACCTGCGCGCGCTGCTGGTTCTGGGTCGCGACGGACGCGACGGGTGACTGGGTGGGCGCGGGCGGAGCCGCCTGGACGGCGGGCTGGGTCGCGACCGCGGTCGGCTGGGAGGGCGCGGCCTGGGCGGCCGGCTCGTCGTACTCGACGTCCTCGTCGGCGAGGCCGAGGTACACCATCGTCTTGCGCAGCGGGTGGGCCATGGTTCCTCCGGGTGGTGGGTGCTCGTGCGTGTCCAGTGCGAGATTAACGAGGAGCCGGGCGGTTTCCGGTGATTGCCGTCCCGATCCGAAGGTGTGTCGCGCCCTCGAGCACGGCGTCGGGGTAGTCGCCGCTCATGCCGGCGGAGATCGCGGTCGCCGACGGCGCCATCGCACGCACGCGCTCGGAGATCGCGCGGAGCCGGGCGAACGCCCGACGGGGCTCCTCGTCGAGCGGAGCGACGGCCATGACGCCGCGCAGGCGGACGCCGCCGGATGCCAGCACCTGCTCGACGAGTGCGTCGACCTCGGACGGCTGAGCGCCACCGCGTGCGGGATCGGTCGTCAGGTTCACCTGGACGAAGCCGTCGATCACCCGCGGGTGCGGCTCGCCCTCCGTCGGTGCGAGCGCGTCCACGACACTGGCCCGGTCGAGCGACTGCACGACGTCCGCGTAGCGACGGACCTGCCGCGCCTTCTTGCTCTGGAGCTGGCCCACGAAGTGCCAGCGCAGCGACAGGTCGGCGAGCTCGGCCGCCTTGGCCTGCGCCTCCTGGTGCCGGTTCTCCCCCACGTCGGTGACGCCGAGTGCGGCCAGGGACCGGACGAGTGCAGCCGGGTGGTACTTCGTGACGACGACGAGCGTCAGCTCGTCGACGCCGCGCCCCGCGGCTCGCGCGGCGTCGGCGATGCCGTTGCGGACGGAGCCGAGCCGTTCCTCCAGACCGGGTTCCCCGGACGGAAGGGGCGGCTCGGCCCCGTCCACCCGACTCACTTCAGGAAGTCGGGGACGTCGAGCTCGTCGTCGTCGTCGTCGAACGCCGGGTCGGCTGCGCGCTGCACGGGCGGCTCGTGCTCCTGCGTCGCCCAGGAGGCGACCGGAGCGGTCTCGTCGTGCGCGTGGCTCGCCGCGACCGGGGCGGTCGTGTCCGGGTCGACGTAGCTCGACCGGCGGTCCTTCTGCTGCTGCCCGGACGGCTCCCCGCCGTCGAAGCCCGCGGCGATGACCGTGACCCGGACCTCGTCGCCGAGGGTGTCGTCGATGACCGCACCGAAGATGATGTTCGCCTCGGGATGGACGGCCTCCTGCACCAGGCGGGCGGCGTCGTTGATCTCGAAGATGCCGAGGTTCGACCCACCCTGGATCGAGAGCAGCACGCCGTGCGCGCCGTCGATCGAGGCCTCGAGGAGGGGCGACGCGACCGCGAGCTCGGCGGCCTTGATCGCACGGTCCGCGCCGCGTGAGGAACCGATGCCCATGAGTGCCGACCCGGCCCCCTGCATGACGCTCTTGACGTCGGCGAAGTCGAGGTTGATGAGTCCCGGGGTCGTGATGAGGTCGGTGATGCCCTGGACACCGGCCAGGAGCACCTGGTCGGCGGTCGCGAACGCCTCGACCATGCTGATACCGCGGTCGCTGATCTCGAGCAGGCGGTCGTTCGGCACGACGATGAGCGTGTCGACCTCGTCCTTGAGCGTGGCGACGCCGTTCTCGGCCTGCGCCTGACGGCGCTTGCCCTCGAACCCGAACGGCTTCGTGACGACACCGATGGTGAGCGCACCGATCGACTTCGCGATGCGCGCGACGACCGGCGCGCCGCCCGTCCCGGTGCCACCGCCCTCACCCGCGGTGACGAACACCATGTCGGCGCCGGCGAGGGCCTCCTCGATCTCCTCCGCGTGGTCCTCGGCGGCGCGACGGCCGACCTCCGGGTCGGCACCAGCACCGAGCCCACGGGTGATCTCGCGGCCGACGTCGAGCTTGACGTCGGCGTCGCTGAGCAGGAGCGCCTGGGCGTCCGTGTTGATCGCGATGAACTCGACACCGCGGAGACCCAGTTCGATCATGCGGTTGACGGCGTTCACGCCGCCGCCGCCGACGCCGACCACCTTGATGACGGCGAGGTAGTTGTGGTTCGTGGTCACGTTGGTCCGGCCTCCGGTAGTGCTCTCCGAGAGCAAGCCTCAACCTCTGGTTGAAGTTCAGGGATTTTGCTGGTATGGGTACTGCTGACGACGCTAGGGGTGCCCCTCCGAACGAGGGACGACGCCACGCCGCGTGTCGCAGGAGCGACCCGCGAATCGGCGTGCACGCCCATCATCCCGCGGATCGCTGCTGCCGCACGATCCCGTTGTCGGGCGCCGAGACGTCGTACTCCACCTTGCCCGAGGGCGCCTGCGACGTCATCAACGCCGCGAGGAGCCGCGCCTTCGCGGCGGAGTCGTCGGGACTCCCCCAGACGACCTTCGCACCGGAGCGCAGGGTGAGCGTCACGTCGTCCGAGGTGCTCGCGGTCACCTGCGTCACCGTCGAGCGCACCGAGGTGGGCAGCGCCAGCACGACCTCGGTCATCGACCGGAAGGCCGTGCTGCCGAGCTGGGACGGCTGCACCGCCGCGAGCGGCATCCCGGCGGGCTGTCTCGGGTCGGACTCGACGACGATGCCCGCGGGGTCGACGAGGTCGTACCCGGACCCGGTCTTCACCGCCACGATCGGCTCGCGTTCGGTCACCGTGATGACGAGCGTGTGCGGCGGAGCCTCCTCGGTCACGTAGCTCGCGATGAGCGGGAACCCGGCGAGCTGCCGCTTGATGGCACCGAAGTCGATCCGGGCGAGCGGCGTGCCGAGCTGGCCGTCCACCGCGTGGAGCACCTGCTGCCGGTCGACCCGGTCGGTGCCCCGCACCTCGATCGTCCGGAGCGCCATGAGCGGTGAGTACACGGCCACGACGACCGACAGCACGAGCACGAGCAGCACCGCGCCGGATGTGAGCCACGCTGCACGTCGGTGGCGGCTCCGCCGCGTGAACCGACGGACCTCCTGGCGCTCCACCAGACGACGACGACGGCGGGCCGCGCGGGCCTCGCGAGCGGTCTCGGCGGCGCGGACGCCCGCGCCCAGCGGCCGCTCGTGGTCGACGTCGGGATCCTCGGCGGCCTCGGCGGCCCGTGCGGCACGCGCGGCGGCGCGCTCCTGCGCCACGGGGTCGACGAAGTCCTCGTCCGGGCTCAGAGCACGGAACCGGCCGGCCAGTGCGGTGATGCCCGCGCCGAGCCGCTGACCCGTCGCACCGGTCAGGAGGCTCCGCGCACCATCCGACGGCGCACGGCCCGGTGTCGCACCACCCGGTGTCGCACCACCCGGCGTCGCGCCACCCGGTGTCGCACCACCGCGAGCGCTCGCGTCCGTGTCCGACGCGGCACGGTCCTCACGCGGCGGCGCCGGACGCTCCGGGACCGGCAGCGAGCCCGGGTCGAACCCCTCGGGACGCTTCACCGTGCCGGGGCCTCCGCCGCGACTCGGCCGCCGTGCAGGTCGGCGAGCACCTGCGGGATGATCCGGTAGACGTCGCCACAGCTCAGCGTCATGACGATGTCGCCGTCCTCGGCGAGATCGGCGGCACGGGCCGCCGCCTCGGACCAGTCCGGCAGGTAGTCGACGCGCGACTGGTCGGTGAACCGCTCCTGCACGAGCGCTCCGGTCACCCCGGGCTCCGGGTCCTCACGGGCGCCGTACACGTCGAGCACGACCGTGTGGTCCGCGAGCTCCTCGTAGACGCGGGCGAAGTCCCCGGCCATGAGCCGGGTGCGGGAGTACAGGTGCGGCTGGTGGATCGCGATGACGCGGCCCTCGCCGACGACGCTCCTCGCGGCGCGCAGCGCCACCGCGACCTCGGTCGGGTGGTGCGCGTAGTCGTCGTAGACGCGGACGCCGCGCTCGGTGCCGTGCAGTTCGAACCGCCGCTCCGTCCCCCCGAAGGCCTCGACGCCACGGACGGCGTCCGCCGCGTCGACCCCGAGCCCGACGAGCACGGCCACGGCCCCCGCCGCGTTGATCGCGTTGTGCCGCCCGGGTACCCGCAGCGCCAGGGGGTGTGCGACGCCCGCGACGTGGACCACGGCCTGCACGCCGGCGGTCTCGACGACGTCGGTCACGCGGACGTCGGCGTCGTCGGCCTCACCGAACGTGACGATGGACGGTGCGTGCGCGGTCGCCCGGACACCGGCCGCGACGCGTCGCGCTCCGGCGTCGTCGCTCGAGATCACCACCCGCTCGGACGCGCGCGAGGCGAACGTCACGAACGCGTCGATGAACGCGTCCTCACTGCCGTAGTGGTCGAGGTGGTCGGCGTCGACGTTGGTGACGAGGGCGATCGCGGTGTCGTAGAGCAGGAACGAGCCGTCGGACTCGTCCGCCTCGACGACGAAGGTGTCACTCGCACCGCTGCCCGAGCTGACACCGAGGGACTGGATGACGCCGCCGTTGACGAAGTTCGGGTCGAGGCCGAGCTCCACCAGGGCCGTGACGATCATGCCGGTCGACGTCGTCTTGCCGTGCGCGCCCGCGACCGCGACGAGCCGCCGGCCCGCGATGAGCGCTGCGAGGGCCTGCGAGCGGTGCATTACCGGCAGACCGCGACGCCGGGCCTCCAGGAGTTCCGGGTTGTCGGGCCACAACGCACTCGTGACGACGACCGTGTCGGCGTCACCGACGTTCCCGGCGTCGTGGCCGATGCGGACGTCGGCACCGAGTTCGCGCATGCGTCCCGTCGTCGCGGACTCCCGGGAGTCCGACCCGGTGACCCGGTGCCCGGCGGCGAGGAACATCCGTGCGATGCCGCTCATGCCGGAACCGCCGATGCCGATGAAGTGCACGGTGCCGAAGTCGTCGGGGATCGGTTGCGACAGGTCGGGCTTGATGGTCATGGTTCCTCCGTCCGTCCCGCGTCGCGCCCGCGGAGCGCGTCGATCACGAGGTCCGTCATGCGATCGGCGCCGTCGCGGTGTCCGACGCTGCCCGCGCGCACCGCCATGTCCGCGATCCGCGCCCGGTCCTGGAGGATCCCGAGCAGGTCGAACGTCACCCACTCGGGCAGGAACGCCTCGTCCGCCACCAGGACCGCGCCGCCGGCCTCGACGACGTCGCGGGCGTTCAGCCGCTGCTCGCCGTTGCCGACAGGATACGGCACGAGCACGCTCGGCAGGCCGACCGCGGTGAGCTCGCAGACCATGCCCGCGCCCGATCGGGAGACCACGAAGTCCGCGGCGGCCATGGCGAGGTCCATGCGGTCGCAGTACGGCAGGACGTGGTACCCCTCGAGCGACGAGGGGCCGATGTCGGACTTCGCGCCCACGATGTGCAGGATCTGCCACCCCACCCCGAGCACGGCGGCCGCGGCGCGGTGGACGGTCTCGTTGATCCGTCGCGCGCCGGAAGAGCCTCCGGTCACGAGCAGCACCGGGCGCGCGGGGTCGAGACCGAACGCGGCCAGCCCCTCGGCGCGGGCGGCGCGTCGGTCGAGCGTCTCGATCTCGCGCCGGAGCGGCATGCCGACGAGGCGGGCGTGCGGGAGGCGCGTGTTCGAGAACGTGGTGCCGACGTGGTCGGTGAAGCGCGCGGCGAGGCGGTTGGCGAGCCCCGCACGGGCGTTCGCCTCGTGCACCACGAGCGGGACGCCCGTCCGCCGTGCGGCGATGTAGGCCGGCGCGGCGGCGTACCCGCCGACGCCGAACACGGCGTCGATGCCGCGATCCCGGATCAGGGCCTCGGTGTGGGCCACGGTGCGCCGGAAGGCGCCGGGGAACCGGACAGCCGCCGCGTTCGGACGGCGCGGGAACGGCAGGCGCGGGATGGTCGCCAACTCGTAGCCGCGCAGGGGGACGAGCCGCGCCTCCAGCCCCTCGGCCGTGCCGAGCACGAGCACGTCGTCGTCCGGACGACGCTCGCGCAGCCGGTCGGCGACGGCGAGGAGCGGGTTGACGTGCCCCGCCGTGCCTCCGCCCGCGAAGAGGAAGCGGCTCACCGAGCACCCCGTCCGGGGTTCGCGACCCGGCCGGCACGCGCCGCCGCGGCCGCCGCGGATCGCTGCGCCGCGACGAGGTGCCCGTCCACGGGTACTGCGGTGTCGGCGTCCGGAGCGACGCGGGCGAAGGACAGGACGACGCCGATCGCGACGAGCGTCATGATGAGCGCCGAGCCACCCGCGGATATCAACGGCAACGGCACGCCGAGCACGGGCAGGAGGCCGAGCACCACGGCGATGTTGACGAGTGCCTGCCCGACGATCCACACCATCACCGCGCCGGTCACCGTCCGCACGAACGGGTCGCGGGAGGTCCGGATCACCTTGACGAACCCGATCGCGAGGACCACGAAGAGGACGAGCACGACGATCGCGCCGATGAGCCCGAGCTCCTCGCCGATGATCGCGAAGATGAAGTCGTTGTCCGCCTCGGGCAGCCACGACCACTTGAGCTTCGAGTTGCCGAGGCCGACACCGAACACACCGCCGGACGCGAGCGCCCACATGCCGTGCACGGGCTGCCAGCAGAGGTCCTGGTACTGGTTCGAGTTCGTGCAGCCCGACAGCCAGGCGCTGATCCGGGACGACCGCGAACTCGACGACATCGTGAGGAACGGGACGACCACCGCGATCGCGAGCACGCCCACCCCGAGGTGCCGCAGGCGGGCGCCGCCGATGAACAGCGCACCGAACACGAGCAGCATCATGATGATCGCGGTCCCGAGGTCCTTGCCGACGAGGACGAGCCCGATCGAGCCGAGCGCCGCGAGCCCCACGGGGATGAAGACCTCGCGCCAGTCGTCGAGCTTGTCCCGCTTGGCGTAGATGATCGCACCGATGCCGAGCGCGAGGGCGAGCTTGAGGATCTCGGACGGCTGCGCGGTGAAGGAGCCGATCCGGATCCAGTTCCGGTTGCCCTGGATCGAGTACCCGAGCGGTGTGAGCACGACGAGCGCCTGCACGACCAGGCCCGCGACGACGATCCGCATCGCCCACTTCCGCCAGAAGCGCACCGACAGCCGCGATGCGACGAGCATGAGCGGGACGCCGATCACGGCGTACATGCCCTGTCGCGTGAAGGCCCCGAAGAAGTCCTTCGTGGCCGCGTACTGCTCGACGCTCGACGAGGACAGGACCATGACCACGCCGAACACGACGAGGAACAGGGTCACCCCGAGGATCGTGTAGAACGCGCCCGTCTCGGCGACGAACAGCTGGCGGACCGCGACCACGGCCCCGTTCGCGCGTCGAGCGGCCGCACCGGCAGACCGGTCACCGCCCCCGGTCCGGGTCGTCCCCGTGCGGACGGTCGTCGGCGGGTTCGCCATCGGCGTCTCCTCCCAGGTGCTCGTGGACGGCCGCCGCGAATCGGCGCCCCCGGTCCGCGTAGGAGCCGAACTGGTCGAACGACGCGGCAGCCGGGGCGAGGAGGACCGTGTCGCCGGGTCGTGCGACCGCGGCGGCATGCCGGACCGCCTCGGGCATGACCTGCTCAGTGTCCGATGCGAGGACCTCGACGAGGGGCACATCGGGCGCGTGTCGTGCGAATGCCGCGAGCACCGGTGCGCGGTCCGTCCCGATCACGACGGCCGCACGCACCTCGGGTCCGAACCGGGCCACGAGGTCGTCGACGTCGACGCCCTTGAACAGGCCGCCGACGATCCACACCACGTCCTCGAAGGCCGCGAGGGACGCCGTTGCAGCGTGGGGGTTCGTCGCCTTGGAGTCGTCGACCCAGCGCACGCCGTCGGCGACCGCCACGAGCTCCGTGCGGTGGTGGTCGGGACGGAACCCCCGGACCGCCTGACGGATGTCGGCGGGCGTGACACCACCGGCGCGGGCGAGCGCCGCCGCCGCGAGCACGTTCATCGTCATGTGCGGCGACGCGAGGCCGGCGAGCTCGAGGTCCGCCTGCGCGGCCAGTTCGAGCGCGGCGTTCCGCCGGTCGTCGAGGAACGCACGGTCGCACAGCACGTCCTCGACCACCCCGACGTCGCCCGGCGCCGGGACGCCCGCGGTGAACCCGACGGCACGGCACCCCTCGACGACGTCGGCGTCCTCGACCATGCGCCGCGTGGCCTCGTCGACGACGTTGTAGACGCACGCGACGACGGTGTTCGCGTAGACCTTCGCCTTGGCGTCCCGGTAGGCCGCGGCGGATCCGTGCCACTCGAGGTGGTCGTCGGCGAGGTTGAGGCACGTGGACGCGAGGGGCACGACGGCGCCCGGTCCGGTCGTCGGCATGCTGTGCAGCTGGTGGCTCGAGAGCTCGACGACCAGCACGTCGTACCCGTCCGGGTCGCGGACGACGTCGAGCACGGGGACGCCGATGTTGCCGCAGGCCGCGGCACGCCAGCCCCCGGCCGCGTACATCGCCTGGGTGAGCTGCGTCGTGGTCGTCTTGCCGTTCGTCCCGGTGATGAGCACCCACGGCGCGGGTCCGCTCGGACGCACCACCTTGTCGCGGACGCGCCAGGCGAGTTCGATGTCGCCCCAGACCGTGCTGTGCTCGACGGCCCAGGCGAGCGTCGGGTTCGACGGCGGCAACCCGGGCGACGCGACGACGAGGTCCGGGGCGGCGACGACGAGCTCGTCCGGCACGGTCGCCAGGGAGGTCCGCACGAACCGGGCACCGATCACGCCGAGCAGCTCGACGCGGTCCTCCGGGGCGTCCTCGGACCACACGGTGACCTCGCTGCCGAGTTCGACGAGGGTGTCGGCGACCGAGAACCCGGTGGCACCGAGCCCGAGCACCGCCACGCGGAGCCCACGCCATCCGGTGGCGTGCCAGCTGGTCAGACCGTCGAGCCGGGAGGCCCGGGTGGGTCCTGTCATGCGTTGGCTCTCGTGATCCACTCGAGGTAGAACAGCCCGACGCCGGCGGCGACACAGAGTCCGGCGATGATCCAGAACCGCACCACGACCGTGACCTCGGCCCAGCCCTTGAGCTCGAAGTGGTGGTGCAGCGGACTCATCAGGAAGATGCGCTTGCCGTGGGTGATCTTGAAGTAGGCCCGCTGCAGGATGACCGAGCCGGTGACGATGAAGAACAGGCCTCCGATGAGGACGAGCAGCAGCTCCGTCCGGCTGAGGATCGCGAGCGCGGCGAGGGCGCCCCCGAGGCCGAGCGAGCCGGTGTCACCGAGGAAGATCTGCGCCGGCGACGTGTTGTACCAGAGGAACCCGATGAGCCCGCCGCAGATCGACGCGGCCACGACCGCCAGGTCGAGCGGGTTCGTCACCCGGTAACACGCGTGCACGACGCTGTCGTCGAGTCGCGCTCCGCCGCACTCCTGGTTGTACTGCCAGAAGCCGATGAAGATGTAGGACGCGATCGCGAGGATGCTCGACCCGGTCGCCAGCCCGTCCAGCCCGTCGGCGACGTTGACACCGTTGGACGTGGACACCGTGAGGAACACGATCCACGCGAGGTAGAGCACGGTCCCGATGACGGTGCCGAGGGCCATGAAGTCGAGCCACGGGATGTCCCGTACGGCCGAGATCATCTTGGACGCCGGGTACTGCCCGTGCGCGTTCGGCACGACGAGGGCGACCGTCGCGAAGATCACGCCCACGATGACCTGCCCCAGCACCTTCGCCCAGCCGCCGAGCCCGAGGCTCCGCTGCCGACGCACCTTGAGGAAGTCGTCCACGAACCCGACCACGCCGAGCCCCACCATGAGGAACAGCACGAGCATCCCGGACAGGGTCACGGTGTCGCGGCCGGCGAGGTGCCCCACGAAGTACCCGATGACGGACCCGAGGATCAGGACGATCCCGCCCATGGTGGCCGTCCCGCGCTTGGTGTGGTGGGACTGCGGACCGTCGTCGCGGATGAACTGCCCCCACCCGAGTCGGTGGAAGAGCTTGATGAACAGCGGGGTGAGCAGCAACGTGAACACGAGCGACACCGCCGCGGCGATGAGCAGTGCGATCATGCCGGAACACCTCCGATGCGGTCACCGAGGTGTCGGAGACCGGCGGACTTCGAGGACTTGACCAGGACGACGTCGCCGGGGCGGAGCATGTCCTGCAGGGTACGGACGGCGTCCTCGGCGTCCTCGACGTAGACCGACTCGCCGTCCCACGATCCCTCGAGGGAGGCGGCCTGGTGGATGGGGAGCGCTCCGGGCCCGACGACCAGGAGCTGCCCGATGCCGAGGCGGACGACGAGCCGTCCGACGCGGTCGTGCTCCTCGACGGAGTACTCGCCGAGCTCGGCCATCTCGCCGAGCACCGCGACGGTGCGCTCGCCCGGACGGGCGATCTGCGCGAGCGTCCGGAGCGCGGCGGCCATCGAGTCCGGCGAGGCGTTGTACGCGTCGTTCACGACCGTGACGCCCTCCGGGCCGCCGTGGAGGAGCTCCATCCGCCACCGCTCGGCGCGCGTCATCGTGGCGAGCGCCTCGGCACCGTCGGCGAGCGGGACACCCCACTCGGCGGCGACCGCGAGCGCGGCCGTGGCGTTCATGGCGTGGTGCTCGCCGAGGATGGCGAGGCGGACGCTGACGGTCTCCTCGGCCTGGGTCGGGCCTCCCGGCACCGCCGACGCGTCCGTGCTCCGACGGGTCAGCGTGAACGCGGTGCCGTGCCGGTCGCTCGTCAGGTCCCCGATGCGGTACGCGGCGTCCGGGGAGGTGCCGAAGCCGACGACCCGCGCGGCTGTCAGCGCGCGCATCGAGGCAACGCGGTCGTCGTCGATGTTGAGCACGGCGGTCGCGGTCGACGGCAGGTCGGTCACCATCTCGGACTTCGCGCGCTGGGTCGCCTCGATCCCGCCGAACTCGCCCGCGTGCGCGAGTCCGACCTTGAGGACGACCCCGACGTCCGGCTCGGCGATGCGGACGAGCTTCGCGATGTGCCCGACACCGCTCGCGCCCATCTCGACGACGAGGAACCGCGTGTCGTGCGTGAGTCGCAGCATCGAGATCGGCGCGCCGACGTGGTTGTTGAACGAGCCCTCGGGTGCGACGGTCTCGCCGTGCCGGGACAGGATCGTGCGCAGCATGTTCTTGGTGCTCGTCTTGCCGTTCGAGCCGGTGATGCCCACCACCCGCAGGCGGCCGCCGGCGCGGACCCGGGCGACGACCTCGTGCGCGAGCGCGGCCAACGCGGCGTAGCCGTCCGCGACGACGATCTGGGCGACGTCGGCGTCCGGCCGGCCCGCCACCTCGGTCGCCGTGACGCGCTCGGTGATCACGAGCGCCGCCCCCGCCGACACCGCTGCGGGGACGAACAGGTGGCCGTCGGTCGTCTCGCCGGCGAGGGCGAAGAACACCGACCCGGACCCGACGAGCCGGGAGTCCGTCTCAACGGAGCCCTCGATGACCCGCTCGGGCGCGCCGGCGACGAGTTCGCCGCCCACCGCCGCGGCGACCTCGGCGAGGGTGAGCGCGATCACCGGCGGGCCTCCCCCGGGGTCCAGCCGGCCTCACGGAGGGCGGCGCGTGCTTCGTCACGGGCGGAGTACTCCGTCCGGACCCCGCGGATGTCGCGGTAGTCCTGGTGTCCCGGTCCCGCCCAGAGGATCGAGTCGCCCTCGCCGGCGAGCGACACGGCGTGCCGGATGGCGGCCTCGGGCGGCGTGACCTCGTACAGCTCGTGGTCCGGGTAGGCCTCGCGTGCGGCGTCGACGAGCGTCTTGCGGATCGACGCCGGGTCCTCGAATCGCGGGTGGTGGTCGGTGACGACGAGCACGTCGCTGCCCGCCGCGGCCACACGGGCCATGTCCGCCCGCTTCGTCGTGTCCCGGTCGCCGTCCGCGCCGAAGAGCATGATCACCTTGCCGGGCGTGAACTGCCGGACCGCGGCGAGGGTGTTGAGGAAGGCGTCGGGGCTGTGCCCGAAGTCGACGTAGACGCTGGGTCCCTCGTCTCCGGAGACCCGCTCGGTGCGGCCGGGGAGGTACGCGTCGATACCGCTCGTGCCGTCCTCGTGGCGGAGGGCCTGCTCGATGGCGCCGAGCTCGAACCCGCCTTCGACCAGCATGACGATCGCCAGTGCAGCGTTCGCGGCCATGTGCCACCCGATGAGCGGGACGCGGGTGGTCAACGACCGGCCCTCGGGGCCGGTGAGCCGGAACTCGGTGTACGCGGCAGCGGCCTCGGTGATCTCCACGCGCCACTCGGCCTCGACCTCGGGTCGGACCGTGATCGTCGTGACCGGGATCCGGGACTCGGCGACCACGCGCGCCCCCCACTCCGAGTCGAGCGAGACGACGCCCCGACGCCCGTGTTCGGGTTGGAACAGGGGCAGCTTCGCCTGGAAGTACTCCTCCATGTCGGCGTAGTCGTCGAGGTGGTCGTGGCTGAGGTTCGTGAACGCGACGACGTCGAACACGATGCCGTCGACCCGGTGTCGGCTGAGGGCCTGGGCGCTCACCTCGACGGCGACCGCGCGCACCTCGCTCTCACGCATCCGGGCGAGGAGCGCGTGCATCTCGCTCGCCTCCGGCGTCGTGAGGCGGCTCGTCACGCTGAGCTGCCCGATGTGCCGCTCCGCGGTCGAGCTGAGTCCCGTGACGAGCCCGAGCTGCCCGAGGACCGCCTCGAGCAGGTAGGCGGTGCTCGTCTTGCCGTTCGTGCCGGTCACGGCGAAGAGCTGCGGCAGGTCCTCGGCGTCCTGCGTCGTGCGGTACACCCACGCGGACACGTCTCCGAGCGCCGCGCGCGGGTCCTCGACGACGATCACGGGGAGACCGCTCGGTGCCGCCAGGGCCACCCCGGCGTCGTCCGTCATCACCGCGACGGCACCACGCTCGGCAGCGTCAGCCGCGAACTCGGCCCCGTGACGGTGCGCTCCGTGGACGCCGACGAAGACGTCCCCCGGCTGCACCTCCGCGGCGCTGAGGGTCACGCCGGTGACCTCGATGCCGTCCGACGAACCGACGACGCGCAGGCCGAACGCGTTGACGAGTTCGGCGAGCGGGCGTGCGGCCGGGTGTTCGGGACGGAGGACCGGAGGGATCCGAGCGGACACGTGCTCCTTCTTCCTCACCACGTGGACGGGTAGGTCTTCTCCGCCGTCGTGGAGGGGGTGACGCGGTACTTCTCGAGCACCTGGGACATGAGGGTGTGGAACGCCGGAGCGGCGGAGCTGGAGAACCGATGTCCCGGCCCCGGCTTCGTGAACGTCACCGTGACAACATACTGGGGGTCCTCGGCAGGTGCCATTCCGGCCACCGAGATGATGCGGTCGCTGCCGTACCCGCCACCGTTCGCCACGGCGACCTCGGCGGTCCCGGTCTTGGCGGCCACGTTGTAGCCCGAGATGGGCTGCATGCCGGCGAGCGTGCCCGCGTGGTCGGTCAGGGTGCTCTGCAGCATCTGCACGACCTGGTCGGCCGCCGAGGTGGACACCACGCGCGTCGGCGTGACGTCGGGCTTGTCGGTGACGGTGCCGTCGGGCTGCTCGCACCCCGAGACGAAGTGCAGCGGGATCCGCTCCCCGCCGTTCGCGAGCGTCTGGTAGATGCTCGCGACCTGCAGCGCGGTGGTCGAGATCCCCTGGCCGAACATCGAGTTCATGTTCGTCTGCGGGTCCCACGAGGGTGACGCGGCGTCGGGCCAGGTCGGCTGCCCCGGGAAGGCGATCCCGGACTGCGACTCGAACAGGCCGAACTTGCGCATGTAGTCGTACCGCTGCTGGGCGCTGAGCACCTGCCCCGCCTCGGTGATGCCGACGTTCGACGACTGGGCGAGGATCCCGGTCAGGGTCAGGTTCTCGGTGCCGTGGTACTCGGCGTCCGAGATCTTGCCGCCCCACGGGAAGGTCCGCGAGTACGGGACCGACTCCGGGGTGAGCGGCGTCGCCTTGCCGGTGTCGAGGAGGGCCGCCGCGATCGCCGCCTTGATCGTCGACCCCGGCTCGTAGGTCGCGGTGAGCGCCCGCGAGCCGAACGACCCCGTGTCCTTCGTCGCGTCCACGTCGTTCGGGTCGACGCTCGGCCAGTCCGCGATCGCGCGGATCTCCCCGGTTCCGACCTGGACGACCGTCGCGGTGGCCGACTGCGCTCCGAGGGCCTGCGCCTGCTGGGCGATGTCCTGCTGCGCCATGTACTGCAGGTCCTCGTCGATGGTCGTCTCGACGGTCCCGCCGTTCTTCGCCTGCTTCGTCGTGACCGTGCTGCCCGGCAACTGGACGCCGTCCTCGCCGCGCTCGTAGGTCTCGGACCCGTTCGTCGCCGCGAGGCACTTGTCGTACGCCAGCTCGAGCCCCGCCTGCGCCCCGTCCGTGCCCATGAACCCGGTGAGGTTGCCGGCGGCGGCCCCGTTCGGGTAGGTCCGCGATGCTTGCTTCTCGGGGTAGATCCAGGGGATGCCGAGCGCTTCGACCGCGCGGTAGTGCCCGACGTCCAACCCCTTGACGAGGTAGGCGAAGTCGGAGTTCGGGGCGGCCGCGATGGCGCGCTTCATGGTGGGGACGTCGCCACCGGACGCCGTCGCGAGCGCCTGGAGCGCCTGCGCGATCGAGACGTGCTTGATCCGGGTCCCGCCGAGCTTGCCCTGGAACGCGTCGACGATGCGGGGCGCCGTCGTGATGTTGTAGCGCGTGACGCTGTCCGCCAGGGGCGTGCCGTCGCGGTCGACGATCGACCCGCGGGTGCCGTACAGCGTCACCGGGATGCTCCGCTTGGCGACGGAGGCCTTGTCGAGCTCGGCCGCCTGCACGACCTGGATGTCGACGAGGCGGACGACGAACACCGCGACGAGTGCCATGATCGCCACCATCACGACGCTGTAGCGGATGCGTCGGTTCTGGAGGGTCTTCCTCACACTGCGTCCTTCCGGACCGAGGGCGACGGTCAGCGCGTCTGGGGCGCCTGGAGCTCGGCCGCGTCCGACGATACGGACGAGTCCGAGGAACCCTGGCCCGACGCGCTGGCGCCGCTGCTCTTCCCAGCATCGGAGCCCGACGCACCGGTCGCCGAGCCGGTCGTGGTGGTGTGGGTCGTCGGCTGCTCCGCGCTCGTGGCCGTGTCCCCGTGCTTCGCGACGACCGCGGTGCCGTCGAGCAACGCGTTCGGCACCTGGTTCGTCGTGGTGGCCGCGGTCGAGTCGGTCGCCGCTGCCGGCGTCGGCGTGCCGTACACCACGCCCGTCTTCGGGTCGAGGTACACGGGCGACGAGTTCGCGATCATCCCGAGCGCCTGGGCGTTCCGAGCGAGGTTCTGCGGCGAACGGAGGACGGACAGCTGCTCGTCGAGCTGCTGCTGCGACCGGCTCAGGTCCGTCTGCGTCGACTGCAACGCGTCGAGCTGGTAGGCGCCCTTGCTCAGGACCATGCTGATGCCGAGCTGCGCGAGCAGGAGCGCCGCGAGTGCGGCGACCGCCACGAAGGCGGCGACGATCCGCGGTCGTGCCCGACGCTGCGCGCGGGTCGCCGTGACCTCGACGAGTTCTGGGCGGGCACGGCGGTGGTCGGGGCGGGGCTCGGCCGCGATGCCGGCCGCGAGGGCGAGGTTCGTGGTCATGTCACTTCCGGATTCGCTCGGCCGCGCGGAGTCGCACGGGGGTGGCTCGGGGATTGGCGGCGCGTTCGGCCTCGTCGGCCAGCTCGGCGCCCTTGACGACGGCGGTGAAGGTCGGGCGGTGCTCGGGCAGCTCGACCGGGAGGCCCGCGGGTGCGCTCGACCGCGTCCGCTCGGCGAGCGCGCGCTTGACGATGCGGTCCTCGAGCGACTGGTAGGCCTCGACGACGATCCGGCCGCCGACGCGCAGGGCGTCGAGCGCGGCCGGGATCGCGCGCTCGAGCACCGCGAGCTCCTGGTTGACCTCGATCCGGAGGGCCTGGAACACCCGTTTCGCGGGGTGGCCCTGCCGCTGCACCGCGACCGGGGTGGCGGCGGTGAGCACCTCGACCAGGTCCGCCGACCGCTCGAACGGGCGCTCGGTCCGGCGCGCGACGATGGCCCGGGCGTACCGCGCCGCCAGTTTCTCCTCGCCGTACACCGTGAAGATCCGGCGGAGCGCGCGCTCGTCGTACTCGGCCAGGACGTCGGCGGCGGTGGGGCCGGCGGTGCGGTCCATGCGCATGTCGAGCGGCGCGTCCTTGCTGTAGGCGAAGCCGCGCTCCGCCCGGTCGAGCTGCAGGGACGAGACGCCGAGGTCGAACAGCACGCCGTCGACGGCGTCGATCCCGACGGACGCGACGGCCGCGGGCAGCTCGTCGTACACGGTGTGCACGAGGTGGACACGGTCACCGAAGGGCGCGAGGCGCTCCCCCGCGATCCCGAGGGCGTCCGTGTCGCGGTCGAGGCCGACGAGGGTGAGCTCCGGGAAGCGCGCGAGCAGTGCGGCCGAGTGACCGCCCATGCCGAGCGTGGCGTCCACGAGGACCTTGCCGGACCCCTCGAGCGTCGGCGTGAAGAGCTCGACGATGCGCTCGAGGAGGACCGGTGTGTGCGGGAAGGTCCCGCCGTCGGATGCTGTCATGTCGCCCCCGCTTCCTGGACCGTGGATCCGGATCCCCATCCATCCCGACCTGACACCGGGGAAGGTGTGTCAGGGCGCATGGCTGGGAGTCCGGGTCCGCGGGTCAGAAGACGCCCGGGATCACCTCCTCGTCGTTCTCGGCGAAGTCGGCCTCGCTCGCGGCGTAGTAGGCCTCCCACGCGGGGGTGGACCAGATCTCGGCTCGGTCACCCGCGCCGATCACGGTCAGGTCGCGCTCGAGGCCCGCGTACTCGCGGAGGTTCTGGGGGATGGTCACGCGGTTCTGCTTGTCGGGCTGTTCCGCGCTCGCCCCGGAGAGGAACAGGCGCATGTAGTCGCGAGTGCGCTTGTTCGTCATCGGTGCCTGCCGGATGCGGTCGTGCAGCGCGGCGAACTCCTGCTGGCTGAAGACCACGACGCACCGTTCTTGTCCGCGCGTCATGACGATGCCGTCGGACAGCTCGTCACGGAACTTGGCGGGGAGGATGACGCGCCCTTTCTCGTCGAGCTTCGGAGCGTACGTACCGAGCAGCACGGCCGACCCCCTCTGCTCCAACGACCACCTCGTTCCTCCACTTTACTCCACCACCCACCACCCAGCAACGGAACGGCGCCCCGGGAAGGCCCCCGAGCCCCCGTTCTGGGGGCGAGAAGGCGGCGTCGCGGCGGGCTGGAGCGCTGCGGAACGCCCGCACGCATGCGGATCCGGCGCCGTTCCTCCCGGTCGGAGTGGGGGTGGAGGGAAGTGGGGGGATCGTGTGGAGCGGAGTGGAGGCTGTCTC
>NZ_QKTT01000011.1:0-124950 GCF_003234555.1 Curtobacterium sp. MCBD17_019
GACCACCACCGCCCCCACCGGGTCGTCCGCCGGGCCCGAGCCCGCCGTGCGTCCCGCCGTGTCCGTCCCCCGTCGACCACCATCGTCGTTCCTCTCTGTCATGCACACATCGGTCATCCGGCACCCGGGCGGCCGTGTCGTCCGCCCGGGTCGACCGCGGGCCCCCGCCCGCGGTGTCGGCTCTGATCATCGCGGCCCAGCGTCGTCGCCCACGTCGCCGTCGCCCGGCTTGTGGACGATCACGTGACGGCGGCGATGGTGGACGACGCGATGCCGACGACGACCGGGACGACGCCGACGAGGACGAACGCCGGCAGGACACACAGCCCCAGCGGCACGACGAGCTGGGCGTTCAACCGCTCCGCCGCAGCCAGACGGTCGGCGACCACGCGACGTCGGACGTCCAGTGCGCTCGTGCGGAGCAGTGCCGCCGCGGGCACGCCCGCCTCCGCAGCGACGGCCAGGGTCTCGGCGGCCGCGCGGGCCTCGGCGTCCGGAGGCGGCACGACCGACTCGGCGACCACCCGTTCGGCGGTCGACCACGCCGCACCGCCCGAGACCGCGATCGCCCAGGTCTCGAGGACGAGCCCCGGCACGGGCCCGTCCGGCCGGGCCCGACGGACGAGGGCGGCAGTCCAGGCCCTCGCGAGCGCCACCAGCCCGACGGCGACGACGATCGACGCCCAACCGAGCGGTGTCAGGAGGAGGAAGCGCAACGCATCCGCACCCGAGAGGAGCCCGAAGAGCACGCCCACCAGCGGCAGCGCGAGGACGACACGAGCACTCGCGCGTGGACCCGCGAGCGCCACCTCCACGGCACGTTCGCCCTCGGCGACGTCGCGGAACGCCGCGGCGGCCGCGGCGAGCGCCGGACCGGCGGGCGCGCCGATGCGCTCGGCGACCCGCCACATCGCGGCCACCTGCGCCCAGGCAGGACCGGGCAGCCTGGCGATCGCCGCGACGAGGTCCTCGCCGGCGTCGCACGCGACGACGAGCGGTGCGATCGCGGGTTCCCGCGCCGCCACGATGCGCCAGGCACGGCGCGGTGCGAGCCCGCCGCCCACCAACGCCGCGACCCGTTCGAGCACGCGCGCCGTGGCGGTGGCGACCTCCGCGGGACGGTCGGGCGGACGGGCCTCCCGGGCCAGACGCGAGGCGGCGACACCGGAGGTCGTCGTCGCGTCGTGCGGGCCGGTCACTGCGCCGCCGCCGCCGCCGTCGGCGCCGTCTGACGGACGACCAGTCGGCCGCTTCCGTCGAGCGCCAGGGACGCGACCGCCTCGAGCCGCCGGGTCCCGGCGGTCCGTCCGACGTGGAACACACGCTCGAACGCGCTGACGGCCTGCCGCGCGAGCGCGTCCGATCCGAGCCCGGCGAGCGCGCCGAGGGCCTCGAGCCGCGCGGGGACGTCCGCCACGCCGTTCGCGTGCAGCGTGCCCGCGCCGCCGTCGTGTCCGGTGTTGAGGGCGCTCATGAGTTCCCGGACCTCGGCTCCGCGACACTCGCCGACGACGATCCGGTCCGGCCGCATCCGCAGGGCCTCGCGGATCAACCGGTCGAGCCCGATCGCGCCCGCACCCTCCGCGTTCGCCTGCCGGGCCTGCAGCGCGACGACGTGTGGGTGAGCGACGCGGAGTTCGGCGACGTCCTCGACCGTGAGGATGCGTTCGTGGTGCGGGACGAGTGCGAGCATCGCGCCGAGCAGGGTGGTCTTGCCGCTGCCGGTCGCTCCGCTGACGAGCACGTTCCGGCGCGCGCGCACGGCGTCCTCGACCTCGGTCCGGGCGACGCTGGTGAAGAACCCGGCCGCTTCGAGGTCCGACAGCCCGAGCTGCTCGGTGCTCGGCAGCCGGATGCTGATCGCGGTCCCGTGGTGGGCGATCGGACGGAGCACGACGTGCACGCGGATGCCGCCGACGTGGTGGACGTCCGCGCAGGGCGTGGACTCGTCGACGTGGCGACCGCCCAGCGCCACCAAGCGGACGGCGAGTTCCCGCGTGCGGGCCTCCGGGAGCACCATCCCCACCACGGATCGGAGTCGGATCCCGTCGTCGACCCAGACTCCGCGGCCACCGATCACCAGCACGTCGGTGATGTGCGGATCGGCGACGAGCGGGTAGAGCTCGTCGAAGTCGACGAGCCGGTCCGGACGGGGCCGGGAGTCGAGCAGCGGCGGTCCGTCGCTCGTCGTGGACGGAACGAACGGTGTCACGTCCTGCGTCCAGGCCACCCCGGGCGGACGCGGCGTCTCGGTGTCGTGCATGCCGCGGAACGGTACGCAGGCGCCGAGGGCGCCGATCGCTCGACAGCACCCGCGGTGGATGACTCCGAGGCGGCGCGACCTGTGGAGGAGGTATGTGACGAGCGCACCGACGGGACGCGATCTGTACCCCGTTGTGCGGGTGCGGTCCGCGCCCGCGGTCGTCGCGGCCCGGGTCGGGCGTACGGTGCCGCGAGGCACGACGAGCAGCGTCGACGACCGCTGTCGGTGCGAGGGTCAGCCGCTCGGCTCGGACGGGGATGGACCGCTGCGGCGACGTCCGCCGAGCCCCCAGACCGACCGTTCTGTGTACAGCGCGGCGATCGGGAGGCGTCCCGAGGGCCCACGGTCGCCCTCGACCGCGTCGACCCTCACCAGGAAGAGAAAGGGGCGGCACCAGTTGGGGGGAACGGGTGCCGCCAGACAACGGAGGATTGGGGGGAATCCCGACCGCTGCCCCCGGAAACGAGTCCGGTACCACCAGTGTACCCCACGACAACACCGTCGTGGGCGCACCGCGACCGTTCCGAGGGCAGTCTGTCCGCACCGACAGGATCGGAGGCGTGACGGTCGTCGTCCGCGGTAGTGTCCCGAACAGCCACAACCCGTCGCGACGATGCGAAAGGACGCCGATGCCCACTCCCGCCGAGTCCCCGGTCACGCCCCACGACGGGTTCCCCCCGTCACCGGAGTTCTCCGCGACCGCGATCGCGCAGCCCGACGTGTACGACGCAGCACGAGAGGACCCGGCGGCGTTCTGGGCCCGACAGGCACACGAGCTCCTCACCTGGCGGACTCCGTTCGCGCGGACCGTCGACACCTCGGACGCACCGTTCGTCCGCTGGTTCGAGGACGGCACGCTCAACGTCGCCGAGAACTGCCTCGACCGGCACGTACGGGACGGGCACGGCGAGCGGGTCGCGATCCACTTCGAGGGCGAGCCGGGCGACCGACGGGACATCACCTACGCGGAACTGACCGACGAGGTCCGCCGCGCCGCGAACGCCCTCGAGTCCCTCGGCGTCGGGGTCGGCGACCGGGTCGTCGTGTACATGCCGCTCGTCCCCGAGGCGGTGGTGACGATGCTCGCGGTCGCCAGGATCGGCGCCGTGCACTCGGTGGTGTTCGGCGGCTTCAGCGCCGAGAGCCTCCGCGCCCGGATCGAGGACGCCGGCGCGAAGGTCGTCGTGACGGCCGACGGCGGCTGGCGGAAGGGCGCGGTCGCCCCGCTCAAGCCCGCGGTCGACGAAGCCCTCGCCGGGGCGGGGACCGGATCGGTCGAGCACGTCGTCGTGGTCCGCCGCGGCGGGAACGCGGTCGGGTGGCAGGACGATCGCGACCTGTGGTGGCACGACCTCGTGCCGGCCGCCTCCCCGGAGCACGAGGCCCGGGCGTTCCCGGCGGAGCAGCCGCTGTTCATCCTGTACACGTCGGGCACCACGGGGCGCCCGAAGGGGATCGTCCACACGTCGGGCGGCTACCTGACCCAGGCGGCCTGGACGCACCGGAACGTGTTCGACATCCACGCTGACCGCGACGTCTACTGGTGCACGGCGGACATCGGCTGGATCACCGGCCACAGCTACGTCGTGTACGGCCCCCTGGCGAACGGCGTCACCCAGGTGCTGTACGAAGGCACCCCGGACGAACCGCGTCCCGGGCGCTGGTGGGACGTCGTCGACCGGTACGGGGTCACCGTCCTCTACACGGCACCCACCGCCGTCCGCGCGGCGATGAAGGCCGGGCGTGCGATCCCCGACGAGCGCGATCTCGGCTCGTTGCGGCTCCTCGGCTCGGTCGGCGAACCCATCAACCCGGAGGCCTGGCACTGGTTCCGGCAGGTCATCGGGCACGACCGCACGCCGGTCGTCGACACCTGGTGGCAGACGGAGACGGGCGCGATCATGGTGTCCGCCCTCCCCGGCGTGACGCGGTTGAAGCCCGGAGCCGCGCAGACGCCGATCCCCGGGATCAGCGCCGAGGTCGTCGACGACGACGGAGCGGTCGTGCCGCGAGGCGGGAGCGGCTACCTCACGATCACGGAGCCCTGGCCGTCGATGGCGCGGGGCATCTGGAACGACCCGGAGCGGTTCGTCGAGACCTACTGGTCGCGGTTCCCCGGCCGCTACTTCGCCGGTGACGGCGCACGGCTCGACGGCGAGGGCGACCTCTGGCTGCTGGGCCGGGTGGACGACGTCATGAACGTGTCGGGGCATCGCCTCTCCACCGCCGAGATCGAGTCGGCGCTCGTCGAGCACCAGGCGGTCGCCGAGGCGGCCGTGGTCGGCGCCGCCGACCCGACCACCGGACAGGCGATCGTCGCCTTCGTCATCCTGCGGGCGTCCGCCGACGATGTCGACCGGGAGGCCGTGGCCGCGGAACTCCGCACCTTCGTCGCCACGCGGATCGGTGCGATCGCCCGCCCGCGTCAGGTCGTCGTCGTGCCGGAACTGCCGAAGACCCGGTCGGGCAAGATCATGCGGCGGCTGCTCCGCGACCTCGCGGAAGGACGGGGCGTCGGGGACACGACGACGCTGGCGGACGCCGACGTGATGCGACGGATCACGGAGTTGCTCTGACGGACCGGTCGAGCCGGCCCGCGGAACGGGCACGGACCTCCCTGCTGCGGCGGGACCGCGAAGCGCACGCGTTGTCCGATCAACGACCGGATGGTGACGACGCGGCGCCCGCGCGGACGACGCTCTGACGGGCGGTCACCGCACCTGCGGCGATGAGCGGCGCCGTGGCCGGTCTCCCCCAACACACCGACCGGTCACGGCGTACCCGGCGTCGGTTCGCGGCGTCCCGGGCGGTGTCAGGCCGCGAGCTCGAGGACGAGCTCGATCTCGACGGGCGCGTCGAGCGGCAGCACCGCCACCCCGACGGCGCTGCGCGCGTGCACGCCGACGTCGCCGAAGACCGCGCCGAGGAGGTCCGACGCGCCGTTGACGACGCCGGGCTGCCCGGTGAAGGACGGGTCGGAGGCGACGAACCCCGTCACCTTGACCACGCGAGCCACGCGGTCGAGCGACCCGATCGCGGCACGCGCCGCGGCGAGGGCGTTGAGGGCGCACTGGCGTGCCTGGTCCCGGGCGACGTCCGCGGTGACCTGCGCGCCGACCTTGCCGCTGACCGGGAGCGCTCCGTCGACGAACGGCAGCTGCCCGGAGGTGTACACGAAGCCCTGGGCCACGACGGCGGGGACGTAGGACGCGACCGGGGCGGCGACCTCCGGCAGGGTGATGCCGAGTTCGGCCAGTCGTGCGTCGACGTTCACGCCGACGCCAGCGGACGCTTGAGGTACGCCACGAGCCCGCCCTCGGGACCCTGCACCACCTGCACCAGCTCCCAGCCGTCCTGGCCGAAGTTGTTCAGGATCGCCGTCGTGTTGTGGATGATCAACGGGGTGGTGAGGTACTCCCAGCGGGGCATGCGGCTCCTTGTCAGCTGGACGGTCGGGGGCATCATCTAGGCTGCATCCTATGTCTGCCCAGAGGACGAAGCCCGTCTCCGCCGTCGGCGCCCTGGTCGGTTTCGTCGGCTTCAGCGTGCTCGCCGGACTGCTCGTGACGATCGGGGTGACCCCCGCCATCGCCGTCGCGGGCGTCACGACGACGTCCACGATCGGCGTCTTCGAGTCGCTGCCGGAGTACATCGAGATCGGTGCGCTGCCTCAGCGGAATGAACTCTACGCGTACCAGGGCGGCAAGTCCGTGCAGTTCGCGACCGTGTACGACCAGAACCGCGAGGAACTGACGTACGACCAGATCTCCCCGATGCTCAAGGACGCCGCGGTCGACGGTGAGGACCGCCGCTTCTGGAGCCACGGCGGCGTCGACGTCGCGTCGTTGGTGCGCGCGGGTGTGGGCAGCATCGCCGGTGGCAGCCTCGGTGACTCCGGTGGGGCGTCGACGCTGACGATGCAGCTCGTCCGGAACATCAAGATGCAGCAGGCGCTCGAGAAGCCGACCAAGGCCGAGCAGCTGAAGGCCTACAACCAGGCCGTCGAACAGACGATCCCGCGCAAGCTCGAGGAGATGAAGCTCGCCATCGGTCTGGCGAAGAAGTACACGAAGAAGCAGATCCTCACCGCGTACCTCAACATCGCGTACTTCGGCGACAACACGTACGGGGTGCAGGCGGCAGCGCAACACTACTTCAACAAGAGCGCCACGAACCTCTCGCCGGTCGAGGCCGCGTCGATCCTGGCGATCGTGCAGTCGCCGAACACGCGGAACCTCTCGGACCCGAAGTACTACGACGCCAACCAGGCCCGCCGCGACGTCATCCTCAAGGCGATGTTCGCCGAGCACGACATCTCGAAGGCGGACCTCGACAGCGCCCTCGTGACGAAGCCCGCGGACTACGTCCACCTGACCCCGGCCACGCAGGGGTGCCAGGCGGCCGGTGGAACCGGCGCCCAGTTCTTCTGCGACTACGCCGTCAAGGTCGTCAAGGAGATGGACCAGCTCGGCGGGACCCAGGAGGAACGCGACGCCGCGTGGCGGACCGGCGGGTACAAGATCCAGACCACGCTCGACCTCGACCTCAACGGGCAGCAGAAGACCTTGCTCGACACGTACGACGACAAGGGCTCGACAGCGCTCTCGCTCGGGTCGACCTTCGACTCCGTCGAGACGTCCACGGGGCGGATCCTGACGATGGCGCAGAACAAGGACTACGACCAGTCCCCGACCTCGCCCCCGTCATCCACGAGCATCAACTACAGCGTCGACCACAAGTACGGCAACTCGATCGGGTTCCAGACCGGGTCGACGTACAAGCTGTTCACGCTCCTCGACTGGCTCGAGAACGGGCACGGCTTGTACGAGAGCGTCAACGGGACGCCCCACACGGTGAGCGCATGGCAGCACTGCGGGAGCACGCTGTACACCCCCTGGAACCCGAAGAACGACTCGCTCGGCGAACGCGGGTACTACTCGGTCGTCAACGCCACCGCCGAGTCGGTCAACGCGGCCTTCGAGTCCATGGCGGCCAAGCTCGACCTCTGCGACATCCGTGACGTGGCGCAGAAGCTCGGCGTGCACGACGCCGACGGCAAGGCGCTGAAGACCGTGCCCTCGTCCGTGCTCGGTGTGAACAACATCGCGCCCCTCACGATGGCGTCGGCGTACGCCACCGTCGCGAACAACGGCGTGTACTGCGCTCCGATCGCGATCGACGGCATCACGGACGCGAACGGCACGTCGCTCGGCGGCCAGACGAAGCAGTGCAAGCAGGTCATCGACCCGAGCGTGGCGCAGGCCGCGGTCTACGCGATGAAGCGCACGATCTCGAGCGGCACCGCGGTGGGCGCGCAGACGTACGACGGAGCCCAGCTCTTCGGCAAGACGGGGACCACCGACAACGCCGACCAGATCTGGCTCGTCGGCGGGAGCACCAAGGTCGTCACGGCCTACTGGCAGGGCAACACGGACGGCAAGCGGATCAGCCTCCGGCACGTGTACTCGCCCGCGAGCGGGACCACCCTCGCGTCGCAGCGCGCGTCCGTCTGGCGACAGGCGCAGACGCCGGTCAACCAGCAGTACGCACCCGGCGTGTTCACGGACCCCACGTCGTCCGCGATCAACGGGTCCTCCGTGAGCGTGCCGGACCTCAGCGGGAAGACGACGGCCGACGCCCAGACGACGCTCGCCGCGGACGGCTTCACGTTCGTCGACGGTGGCACACAGGCGGGGTCCGCCGCCGCGGGCACGGTGTCCTCGACCTCGCCCACCGCGGGCACGATGCTCTCGAAGGGATCGAGCGTCACGGTGTTCACCAGCGACGGGTCCCAGGCGAAGGTCCCCGCCGTCAAGGGCAGGACGTCGTCGGACGCCAAGGCGACCCTCGGCGATCAGGGCTTCACGTCCGTGACCGTGAGCGGCACCTTCCAGAAGGGCACGAACGGCCAGGCCTGCAAGGTCGCGTCGACGGACCCGGCCGCCGGGACCGCCGCGACGAAGTCGGCCCAGGTGACGCTCACGCTGTACGGGACGCCGGACGGCAAGGACCCGGGGAACTGCAAGTGACGCGCGGTCGCGGCGGCTCGGCCGCGCTCGGCGTCCTCGCGGTCGGCGCGGCCGTCGGCGTCGGGAGTGCGGCGTGGGGCACGCTCGTGGAGCGTCGGCGGTTCTCGATCCGGTGGGAGACCGTCCCGGTCCTGCCACCGGGATCACGGGACCTGACCGTGCTGCACCTGTCCGACATCCACATGGCGCCGTGGCAGTCCGACAAGCAGCAGTGGCTCCGTGACCTGAGCCTCGTCGAGCCCGACTTCATCGTGAACACGGGCGACAACGTCAGCCACCCGATGGCGAACGCGGCGGTGGAGTACGCACTCGAACCGTTCCGCGGCGTGCCCGGCGTCTTCGTCGACGGCTCGAACGACCACTTCGGGCCGAGCCCGCGCAACCCGCTCAAGTACTTCGGCGGCCCCAGCCAGCTCCGCAAGGACGTCGAACCGGTGCGCCTCGACGTCACGCGCCAGCACGCGTTCTTCGAGTCCCTGGGCTGGCTCGACCTGAACAACCGGGCACGTGCCGTCGAACTCCGCGGCTCACGCCTCGAACTGTTCGGGACCGGCGACGCGCACCGCGGTTGGGACCGCCTCGATCTCCTGCCGAACACCGTCGACGAGCTCCGCGAGAACGTCCCGTGGACGGACGAGCCGGGACCGGAGCCCGTGTCGATCGGCGTGACGCACGCGCCCTACCGCCGCGTGCTCGACGCGTTCGTCGCCCAGGGCGCGGACATCGTGTTCGCGGGACACACGCACGGCGGCCAGGTCGCGGTCCCCGGGTACGGCGCGCTCGTCACGAACTCGGACCTCCCCCGGCGCTACGCGAGCGGTCTGCACCGGTGGGAGAACCGGACGCACTGGTCCTGGCTCGAGGTCTCGGCGGGGATCGGGACGTCGATCTACGCGCCCGTGCGGTTCGCGGTCCGACCCGAGGCGGTCGTCGTCACGCTCACGGCGCGCACGGTCTGACCATCCGACGCGTGGTCTCGAACACCCCCGATCATCCGGTAGACTTCTGGGGTTGCTCCGATTCGGACAACCGCACCGCGGGGTGTGGCGCAGCTTGGTAGCGCGCCTCGTTCGGGACGAGGAGGTCGCAGGTTCAAATCCTGTCACCCCGACCACCACGAAGGGCCCGGCTCATGTGAGCCGGGCCCTTCGTCCTTCCGCAGGCAGGACCGCCGCTCGCGACCGGCCAGCCCCAGTCCGTCGGCCGCTCGCGGATGCGCGTCCGCGTGGCGGACGCGTCAGAGGGCGGAAGCAGCAGCCGACGCGGTCCGGGTGATCCGGCCCTCCCGGTGCAGCCGCATGACGGTCTCGAGCGCCTGGTGCCGGTACGGGGCCTGCGCGGCACCCGGCGCGATGATCAGGCCGTCGGCACCCGTCGAGTCGAGCAGGGACGACAGCTTGTCGGCGACCTCGTCGGCGGAGCCGTACGCCTGGCGGGCGATCCGCGCGGCGATGAACCGGCGCTCGAGCTCGTCGAACTGATGGGCCCGGGCCTCGTCCATGCTCACGGGCTGCGGCTTCGCACCCTGACGCATGCGGATGAACGAGATCATGCCCGGCGCGGACTGCTCGTCGACGACTCGGGGGTCCTCGTCGGTGACGACCTGGACGCCGATCATCGACCGCGGTTCGGACAGGAACCGCGACGGACGGAACGAGGACCGGTAGAGCTCCAGCGCCGCCTCGGTGTTGTCCGCGGCGAAGTGGTGCGCGAACGCGAACGAGACGCCGAGCACGCCGGCGACCTGGGCGCTGTAGCCGGACGACCCGAGCAGCCAGAACTCCGGCACGTCGCCGTATCCCGGGACCGCCTGGATGCGCGCGAGGGGGTTCGTGGGCTCCATGCCCGTGAAGAACCCGATGAGGTCGGCGAGGCGGTCGGGGAAGTCGTCGACGTCGAGCCGGTCGGTCCGACGGAGGGCCATCGCCGTCGCCCCGTCGGTACCCGGAGCGCGTCCGAGCCCGAGGTCGACGCGGTCGCCGTAGAGGGCACGGAGCGTGCCGAACTGCTCGGCGACGACGAGTGGGGCGTGGTTCGGCAGCATGACACCGCCGCTGCCGATACGGATCGTGGACGTGGCCGCGCCCACGGCGGAGAGCAGCACCGCCGGTGCGGACGACGTGATGCCGGGCATGCCGTGGTGCTCCGCGACCCAGAACCGCTCGTACCCGAGCCGCTCCGCGACGGTCGCGGTCTCCACGCTCCCCCGGAGCGCGTCACCGTTCGACTGCCCGTACTCCCGCGTCGCCAGGTCGAGGACGGACAGGTGCACGCTGGTGTCGGTCATGCCCACTGCAACGCCTCGTGGCGCCGCCGGATTCCCGGGAGGCACGGCTCGGGCCCACCCGCAGCGGGCCGCCACCGCGGCTGGATCCCGGGAGGCACGGCTGGGGCGCATCCGCAGCGGGCCGCCACCGCGGCTGGATCCCGGGCGGCACGGTGCGGTCGGACCGGCACCGCGCCTCCCGACCGACGTCAGTCGCCGTCGAGGACGCCGCCGGACTCGGTGAGGTAGCAGGTGGCGCAGAGCGACTCGTACGTCACGTCGGCGCCGTCGATCGCCACCTGCGACCCGGCGAAGACGAACACGCCGTCGACCTTGCGCGCGTTGAACACGGCCTTCCGGCCGCATCGGCAGATGGTCTTCAGCTCCTCGAGGGAGTGGGCGACCTCGAGGAGACGGCGGCTGCCCGGGAACGCCTCGGTCCGGAAGTCGGTGCGGATACCGTAGGCGAGCACCGGGACCTCGTCGAGGACGGCGATGCGGAGCAGGTCGTCGACCTGCCGGGGCGTGAGGAACTGGGCCTCGTCGACGAGGACGCAGCTCACCGGCCGCACCATGCCGTCGAGGGACGACGACATCGGGTCGGTCCCGCTCGCCGTGGCCACCGCGGCGCGCACGTCATCCGACCCACCGACGACGAGGTCGACGGGACGGGTCACGCCGAGGCGCGAGACGATGTGCCGGTCGCCCTTCGTGTCCACCGAGGGCTTCGCGAGGAGCACCCGCTGGCCCCGCTCCTCGTAGTTGAACGCCGCCTGGAGCAGCGCGGTGCTCTTGCCGCTGTTCATGGCGCCGTAGCGGAAGTACAGCTTCGCCACTACTGGAGGAACCCGTCCTCCGCCGCGCGCCGGATGAGATCGGACTTCTTCGATGCCGGCCGACCGACCTTGCCGTACTTCTCCCGCACGCGACGCAGGTACGTCTTGGCGGTCTCGTACTGCACGTTCATCTGCGCGGCGACCTCGTTCGTCGAGAACCCCGACACGTACAACCGGAGCGCTTCTTCCTCACCGTGGCTCAGCTTCGGCCGCTGGTGCGCGTTCGCACCGGTCGGCAGGGGACGCCAGTCGCGCTGCGGAGCGGCCTCACGAGCGACGCCCATGATGTCGCGGGCGATGTCCATGACCTCGCGCATCGGCAGCGACTTCGACAGGAACGCCGCGGCTCCGGCCTGCAGTGCACGGTCGCGGGACTCCCGCGTGTCGACGCTCGACAACACCACGACCTTCGCGCCGGCAGCACGGCAGGTCCGGACCCGGGCCTCGATCGAGACGGGTTCCTTGAGCTGGAAGTCGAGGAACACGAGGTCGGTCGGGAAGCTGTCGCTGTGCACCATCTCGAGCCAGCTGTGCGCGGTGAGCGCGAGATCGAAGTCGTAGGCGTTCACCGAGATCCAGCTCGACAGGCTGTCGAGGAGGACCTCGTGGTCGTCGAGGATCGCGAGCCGGACGCGCCGTGCGCTCTGCCCTGCTCCTTGACCCGGTGCCCCCTGAGCGGCGCGGGCGTCGCGCGCGGTGGCCGGCACGGACGTCGCTCCGGCGGGCCGGGCGTCGGCGGCAGGGAACCGCGCCGACTGCCCGTTGGTCAGCCTGTTCGGGTCAGTGCTGGTCATAAGAGAACCTTAGTGCGAGGGCGGAAGGACGGACCTCGACGTCGAGGTCCGGGAACGTCACGCGGAGGACGGCGAGGTACGGATCGAAGGCGCGGTGGATGGCGAGGTCCGTGGCTGCGACCGCGGCCTCGAGCGTGAAGCGGACGCGGCCGTCGTGGTGCGGGTCCGGCTCGATCCGGATCCGGACGCCCGCCGGGTCGACGGTGGACGCCCGGAGCACCGCGCGGACCGCCGTGCGGACGACCGTCCGCTGGTCGACGTCCATGCTGCGGATGAGTGCACCCGGATCATGGACGTGCGCGGCCTCGGCGTCGTCCGCCATGAGCGCCTGCTCGAGCCAGGTGCGATCGGCCTCGGCGACCATGACGCGGCGGATGCCGTCGGCGATGGAGCGCGCGCGGGCACGGTCGGCGTCGGTGATCGCCTCGCGCCTCCGGAGCTGTTCGAAGAACGGGATGACGTCGCGCGCGAGGATGGTCACCCGGTCCTGCTGGACGCTGCGGGCGATGCCGTCCCGCTCCGCGCGCTCGACCGAGTACGAGGCCGCGCGGATCTGCACCCGTTCGGCGAGACCGACGAACGTCCACGCGAACGTCACGGCCGCGGTCGTGAGCACGACGGTGGGGACGGCGGCGAGCACGGCCGACACCGCGACCGGCACGCTGGACGGGAACGCGGCGGCCACGGCCCCGAACGCCACGGCGTCGACGACCGCCAGGACCACCCCGCCGACGAGGACGTCGCGCCAGGGCCGGTAGGGCGCCATCACGAGGATGCCGACGCCCGTGACGAGCGGCATGAAGTCGTTCGCGGCGTCCCGGTCCGGGCCCCACTGCGCCGCGACGCTCGCGATCGACGCCGCCGCGAGGAGCGCGGTGTAGGCGACGAACGCCCCGCGCGCGAACGGCGCACGGAACGGACTCGTCGCGAACGCCGAGACACCGGCAGCCGCCGCGACGAGCAGCACGGTGAGCGCGGAGAGCGTGGGACTCCCCGGTACGTCCCGGGCGACGATGGAGGCCACGAGCGCCCAGACGACCGAGGCGGCCCCGGTCACGAGGGCGAGCGGGCGGGACCCGAGTGCGCCGAGCGGGTCGTACTGCTGCGGGGTCCGAGCGGGCTCGCGGCTCACGAGGCCGACCTGAGCCGGCCGTCGTCTCCGGCGGGGAACGAGGGTGCCGAGACCGCGCCGGCGCGCCGCGCGTCACCCTCGGCGGCACCGCGTCGGCCCGGACCGAAGGGCACGGACATCATGACGCTGGTCCCGCTGCCGGGCGAGGACCACACCTGCACCTCACCACCGACGCGATCGATCCGCTGCCGCACGGAGTTGCGGAGACCGAGGCGGTCGGCGCCGGTCGTCCGCTCGTCGAAGCCCCGGCCGTCGTCGACGACCATCACGGTGCACATGAGGCCGTCGTCGAACACGCTGACTTCGGCGCGATCGGTACCGGCGTGTTTCTGGACGTTCGTCAGGCACTGCGCGAGCGCACGCGCGAGCGCGGCCGCGACCGGCTGGTCCAGCCGGGCGGTGACGCCCGGGTCGCCGGTCAGGTCGACCTGGAGGCCCGCGGACCGGCACTCCTCCACCGTCCGGTGGACCACGTCGTCGTCCGTCACGGCTCGTCCCTGCGCATCGGCGTCCCGGCCCGCGTCCGGCGCCGCCAACCACTCGTGTCCGGTGAGCATCGCGAAGTCCTCGTCGACGGTCCGGGCGAGGGTGGCGTCCATGGGGCCCGCGGGGGCGAGGGCGATCGCGTTGAGGTGGTTGAGGACCGTGTCGTGGAGGATCGCCGCGGCCTCGAGCTCGATGCCCTGCCGGTACGTCGACACGTGCTCCTCGCGCGCCGACCGCAGCAGCTCGGGTTGGACGCGCTGCAACCGCGCGGTCAGCCCCGTGGCGACGCCCACGATCCCGACGACGAGCCCCATGGTCACCCACGCGAGCAGGGTCGGCACCACCTGACCGATCACCTGGGCGGTGCCGATCAACGTCGCGAGGTGACCGACCGAGAACCCGAGGATCGACCACGCGATCACCCGTCCCGTCGACGTGCTCGCCCCACCCACGAGGACGAGCGGGATGACGGCGAGCGACAAGAGGTACGACTCGATCCAGGTGGGCGCGCCGAGGCCGCTCGCCACGACGATCGTGAACCAGTACGAGCACGCGCCCCCCACGAGCAGGAACGCCGCCGCAGAGCGCCACGTACCGATGCGTGCGTGGACGGCGATCATCACGGTCGTCGGGACGAGCGCGAGCACCGCGAGTCCGACGCGCGGCGACCCCATGACCGCGCCGTACAGCCCGAGGACCGCGACGAGTGCGACCAGTGCTGCGAGGGCGGCAGCGTGGAACGCCCGCACCAGCGACCATGCGTTCACGCGCGGCGCGAGGTGCGTTGGAATCCCGAGCATCGGTGCCGTCCCTTCCGCCGCCCTGGTGCGCCGCGGCCGATTCAACCACCACAGCGCGCGTCGTGTACCCCGAACAGTGGAGTTGGCTCGGGTTGACCTGATTGTAGCGGGCCGTCGCGACCATGGTGTGTCCCCCGAATGCCCGGACCCGAGCCCGAGAGCCGGCCCGCGACGTCGGCGGAGGCAGCGCCCGCGCGACCATGCTCGCCGGGCGTGGATGACGACGTCAGAACAGGGTGACGGCCGACCCTGCGGCGACGTCGAGGTCCCCTCGGGCGCGGCCTGCCGTGGTCGGGGACACGGCGGTCGGCACCGCCGGGGCCCCAACTGCCGGGAGGATCCGGACCGCTGCTGCCGGGGCCACCGGGGCCACCGGGGTCACCGGGGCAGCCGCAGCCGACGCAGCGCCCTGTGCCTCGCCGACCTCGTCACCGAAGGACGCCGCGGCCCGTTTGAGTGGCGAACCGTCGTGGAATCCCATGGAGCCCGTCGCCGGGTCCACTCGCCCCACGGGCAGGCCGTGGTCGGCGAGGATCGGCCGCATCCGCTCCGAGAGCCACCGTCGGTAGTCCCGCGGTGCGTACGCGGCATCGAGGTACATCCGCCGGTAGCGCTCGACGAGGTCCGGGTGGCGTCGTCCGAGCCAGTCCATGAACCACGGCTTGACGCCCGGCTTGAGGTGCAGGGCGGAGAACACCACGCTCGTCGCCCCGGCTGCCGCCGCACGGCCCACCGCATCCATCAGGTGTGCCTTGGTGTCCG
This sequence comes from Curtobacterium sp. MCBD17_019, assembly GCF_003234555.1. Classification (NCBI taxonomy): domain Bacteria; kingdom Bacillati; phylum Actinomycetota; class Actinomycetes; order Micrococcales; family Microbacteriaceae; genus Curtobacterium; species Curtobacterium sp. MCBD17_019. The sequence continues at coordinate 15,369 of NZ_QKTT01000011.1, forward strand.
TGACGTACGGGAGGATCGGCATGAGGAACACGGAACAGTCGAGTCCGGCGTCGCGCACCGCGCGCACGGTCGCCAAGCGCGCGGCCGTCGAGGGCGTCCCTGGTTCCACCGACTGCTGGAGGTCGTCGTCGTACACGGCGATGGACATGGCGAGGTCCACCGGGACGCGCTCCGCGGCCTCGACGAGGATCGGGATGTCGCGACGGAGCAAGGTGCCCTTCGTCAAGATGCTGAACGGCGTGCCCGAGTCGGCGAGCGCGCGGATGATCCCGGGCATGAGCCGGTATCGCCCCTCGGCACGCTGGTACGGGTCCGTGTTCGTGCCCAGCGCGACGGGATGACGATCCCACGAGGGTCGCGCCAGCTCACGCGTGAGGACCTCGGACACGTTCGTCTTGACCACGATCTGCCGGTCGAAGTCCGCTCCGGCGTCGAACTCGAGGTAGGCGTGGGTGGGGCGGGCGAAGCAGTACACGCAGGCATGACTGCAGCCCCGATAGGGGTTGATCGTCCACCCCCACACGCCGCCGTCGTGGCCGCCGACCCGGTTGAGCGCCGACTTGGCCAGGACCTCGTGGAACGTGACCCCGGCGAACTCCGGCGTCGTCACGCTCCGGACGAACCCGCGGTTCGACGCGAGCCCGGGGAGCATCGCGTCGTCCGAGGCATCGATCGTCTGGCCGTCCCACCGCATGTCCCCATTCGAACACGTGTTCGAACGGAGGTCAAGCGGCAGCGGTCAGCGGTGGAGGTGCAACGTCGCCGCGGTCCGGGTGAGCGTCTCGTCAGCGAGCGCCGGGTCGTCCGACAACCGCTTGCCGTACGTCGGCACCATCCCCCGGATGGCATCCGCCCAGCGGTCCCGGCGGTCGGGGAAGCAGCGCTCGAGCAGCCCGAGCATGATCGGCACCGCGGTCGACGCCCCGGGCGAGGCGCCGAGCAGCCCGGCGATGCTGCCGTCCGCCGAGGTGATGACCTCGGTGCCGAACTGCAGGACACCGCCTCGCTCGCGGTCGGGCTTGATGACCTGGACGCGCTGTCCCGCCGTGATCCGGTGCCAGTCCCCCGGCTGTGCGGACGGCATGAAGTCCCGGAGCGCGGCGAACTTGCGGGACCGGCTCGCGAGCAGCTGCCCGACCAGGTAGCGGACCAGGTCCATGTTCGAGAACGCGACCGACAGCATCGGCCGCAGGTTGTGGAGCCGGATCGACCGGAAGAGATCCGACCAGGAGCCCTGCTTGAGGAACTTCGGGCTGAACCCGGCGTACGGCCCGAACATCAGACTCGCCTGACCGTCGACGATCCGCGTGTCCAAGTGCGGCACCGACATGGGCGGCGCACCGACCGACGCCTTGCCGTAGACCTTGGCGGCGTGCTTGACCACGACCGCCGGGTCGTCGGAGCGGAGGAACTCACCGCTCACGGGGAACCCGCCGTAGCCGCGGATCTCCGGGATGCCGGAGCGCTGGAGGAGCTGGAGCGCGCCACCGCCGGCACCCACGAAGACGAACTTCGCTGCGATGCGGGACCTCGACTGCCCCACCTCGTTCTTGACGAGGAGCTCCCAGGTGCCGTCCTTCCGGCGCGACACGTTCTTCACGACGTGGTTCGACTCGAACTGGACGCCGTCCCGGCGCAGCCCGTCGACGAGCTGACGCGTCAAGGAACCGAAGTCGACGTCGGACCCGGCGGGCGAGTACGTCGCCGCGATGGGCTGCGACCGCTTCCGGCCGGGGATGAGCGCGGGCGCCCACCGGCGGATCTGGCGTGCGTCGTCGCTGTACTCGAGGCCGGCGAAGAGCGGGTGGTCCTTCATCGCCTCGTACCGTGTGCGCATGTAGGACACGTTGTCCTCGCCCCAGACGAAGCTGATGTGCGGCGTCGGGTTGATGAAGGTCTCGGGAGCGGCGAGCGCGCCGGTCTCGACGAGGTGCGCCCAGAACTGCCGCGAGACCTGGAACTGCTCGTTGACGCCGATGGCCTTGCTGATGTCCACGGAACCGTCGGGCAACTCCGGCGTGTAGTTCAGCTCACAGAGTGCCGAGTGCCCGGTTCCCGCGTTGTTCCAGGGGTTGGAGGACTCTTCGGCGACGTCGGCGAGGCGCTCGTAGATCCGGATGGACCAGTCCGGCTCGAGACGGTGGATGAGCGCGCCCAGCGTCGCGCTCATGATGCCACCGCCGATCAGGACGACGTCCAACGGCTGCACTGGCTTCTCTGGCACCCGATGATCCTACCGGCGGCGGTCCGACACCGGCTGCGCCGGCGCCGGGAGGCACGGCCTGGGTCAGGCGACGACCGCGCGGCGGGCGAGCACCGCCTCCGCGATCTGGACCGCGTTGAGCGCGGCACCCTTCCGGAGGTTGTCGTTGCTGACGAAGAGGGCGAGCCCGTGCCCCTCGGGTGCCGAGCGGTCCGTCCGGATCCGCCCGACGAAGCTCGGGTCGGCGCCGGCGGCCTGCAGGGGCGTCGGGACCTCGGACAACTGCACGCCCGGTGCGCCGGCGAGGACCTCCGACGCTCGCTCCGGCGTCAGGGGGCGCGCGAACTCCGCGTTCACCGAGATCGAGTGCCCCGTGAACACCGGGACCCGGACGCAGGTCCCCGCGACGAGCAGGTCGGGCAGCTCGAGGATCTTGCGGCTCTCGTTCCGGAGTTTCTGCTCCTCGTCCGTCTCGCCCCAGCCGTCGTCGACGATGCTGCCCGCGAGGGGGATGACGTCGAAGGCGATCGGCGCGACGTACTTCGTGGGCTCCGGGAAGGTCACGGCGGAGCCGTCGTGCGTGAGGGCCGCGGCGTCCTGCTCGAGCGCCGCCCGGGCCTGCCCGAGCAGTTCCTCCACGCCGGCGAGGCCGCTGCCGGAGACGGCCTGGTACGTCGTCGCGACGAGCCGGCGCAGACCGGCCTCGGCATCGAGCACCTTGAGGACCGGCATGATCGCCATGGTCGTGCAGTTCGGGTTCGCGATGATGCCCTTGCGTGCCTCGTCGATCGCATGCGGGTTGACCTCGCTCACGACGAGCGGGACATCCGGGTCCATCCGCCAGGCGCTCGAGTTGTCGATGACGAGCGCCCCCGCGGCGGCGAAGCGCGGTGCCAGGGTCCGGGATCCCGATGCCCCGGCGGAGAACAGGGCGATGTCGATGCCCGTCGGGTCCGCGGTCGCCGAGTCCTCGACGACGATGTCCTCGCCCCGGAACGGCAACGTCGTGCCTGCGGAGCGGGCGGTGGCGAAGAACCGGACCGTCGTGGCGGGGAAGGCACGGTCCTCCAGTAGACGGCGCATGACGGTGCCGACCTGCCCGGTGGCGCCGACGACGGCGACGGTGAGCTCGCTCATGGTGTCTCCTGTCTACCGGCCGGTGCCGGCGTAGACGACGGCTTCGACGTCGGCGTCGAGACCGAACGCCGAGTGGACGACGCGCATCGCCTCGTTCAGGGTGTCGGCCCGCGTGACGACCGAGATCCGGATCTCGCTCGTCGAGATCATCTCGATGTTGATCGAGGCCTCGTGGAGCGCACGGAACAGCTGCGCCGACACCCCGGCGTTCGTCCGCATGCCAGCACCGACCAGGGCGAGCTTGCCGATCTGGTCGTCGTACTGCACGGTCTCGTAGCCGATGCTCGCCTTCGAGGCCTCGAGCGCGGTGAGGACCCCGGAGCCCTGCGACTTCGGCAGCGTGAAGGAGATGTCGGTGCGGCCGGTCGCCGCGGCGGAAACGTTCTGCACGATCATGTCGATGTTCGCGCCGGCCCGGGCGACGGTCGTGAAGATCTCGGCCGCCTTGCCCGGCTGGTCGGGCACGCCGACCACCGTGATCTTGCCCTCGGAGAGGTCGCCGGCGATGCCGGTGATGATCGGTTCTTCCACGGACTCCCCCTCGGCAGGGTTGTAGACGATGGTGCCCTCGGTGTTGTTGAACGAGGACCGGACGTGCAGGGTGACGCCGTGCCGCCGGGCGTACTCGACGGCGCGGATGTAGAGGACCTTGGCGCCCGCGGCCGCGAGCTCCAGCATCTCCTCGCTCGTGATGCGGTCGATCTTGCGCGCCTTCGGGACGACCCGCGGGTCGGCGCTGAAGATGCCATCGACGTCGGTGTAGATCTCGCACACGTCGGCACCGAGGGCAGCGGCCAGGGCGACGGCGGTCGTGTCGGAGCCACCGCGGCCGAGGGTGGTGATCTCACCCGTCGTGCGGTTGAAGCCCTGGAACCCCGCGACGATCGCCACGTGTCCGGCATCGAGGGCCTCACGGACGCGCTTCGGGGTGACGTCGACGATCCGGGCACGGCCGTGCTGGGCGTCGGTCAGCATGCCCGCCTGGCTGCCGGTGTACGAGCTGGCTTCGACCCCGAGGCTCTTGATCGCCATCGCGAGCAGCGCCATCGAGATCCGCTCGCCCGCGGTGAGGAGCATGTCCAGCTCGCGACCGGACGGCAACGGGGTGACCTGGTTCGCGAGGTCGAGGAGCTCGTCCGTCGTGTCGCCCATCGCGGAGACGGCCACGACGACGTCGTTGCCGGCCTTCTTCGTCTGGACGATCCGCTTGGCCACGCGCTTGATGCTCTCGGCGTCCGCGACGGACGAGCCACCGAACTTCTGCACGATCAATGCCACTGACGAACTCCTGGACTCCCACGGACGCGGTCCGCCGATTCTACCGAGTGTCCTCGGACTGTTGCGTCGCGTGCACGCCGCACGCAGCGACCCCGGGCGGTCGCCGACCGGCGCCCGTCGACCGGGAGGCCCGGGTCAACCGCCCACGAGCCGGCGCCCCTCGAACGCGCGTCCGAGCGTGACCTCGTCGGCGTACTCGAGATCCCCACCGACCGGGAGTCCGGAAGCGAGGCGCGTCGTCCGGACCCCCATCGGCACGAGGAGCCGGCTGAGGTAGGTGGCCGTCGCCTCGCCCTCGAGGTTCGGATCGGTCGCGATGATGACCTCGTCCACGGTGCCGTCCGCGAGCCGCGTCAGCAGACCCTGGATGCGGAGGTCGTCGGGGCCGACGCCGTCGATCGGGCTGATCGCGCCGCCGAGCACGTGGTACAGCCCGCGGAACTCACGGGTCCGCTCGATCGCAGCGACGTCCTTGGCCTCCTCGACCACGCAGATGACCGCGGGCGAGCGGCGGGGATCGCGGCAGATGCTGCAGCGTTCCGTCTCGGTCACGTTCCCGCAGACCTCGCAGAAGCGGACCTTCTCCTTGACCGTCATGAGGAGTTCCGCGAGGCGCGTCGGGTCGAACGACTCGGTCTGCAGGATGTGGAACGCGATCCGCTGCGCGGACTTCGGACCGATCCCCGGCAGACGGCCGAACTCGTCGATGATGTCCTGGACGATGCCGTCGTACATGGTCAGAAGCCTCCGGACCCGCTGCTGTCGAGCGTGGTCTCCTCGATGAACTGGGCCCCGAGGATCTCACGGACGACCGCCTCGCCGTAGCGTCCGGGGACCGGCACACGGGCGGGCCGCTCGGGCGCCGACGGGGCCGTCCGGGCGGGAGCTGGGGTGCCGCCCCCGCGAGGTGCGGACGCCGACGGTGCTCGTCCTCCGGTGGGTACGGGCCCCGCGGCGGATCGACCCGACGGGCCCGGGTCCGGGAACGGCGCTCCGTCGTCGTAGGGCTCGTCGTCGAGGGGGTAGTCGTCGACCGGCACGTCGCTCGGTCCGCCTGCGACGGCCGGGGTGCTGGCCGGACCACGGACGGCACCGGCAGCGGGCGCGCTCGTCGGGGCATCCGCGGGCGCACCGCCCGTCCGTCCGGCCGGCGCGACGGCGGCCGGTGCCATGCCGTCCGGGCTCGACGCCACCCCGAAGGGCGCGGCCCACGACGGCTCGACGTCGTCCGGGACGGCATCTGCAGTGGGATCGGACGCCGGGATCGTCGCGACCACCCAGTCGGTGACCGGGCCGGTGGGAGCGGGGGCCGGCGCGGCTGCGGATGCTCGGGACGGAGCAGGCGCGGCTGCTGGCGCCGATCCCCCGGCTGAGGCCGGCACCTGTGCGCTGCTCTGCTCGGAGGATCCGCGAGCGCCGTCACGCGTCGGCGCCGCCGGTGCGGACTCAGGCGCCGACTGGCGCTCGGGTGTCGGCTGACGCTCGGGCGCCGACTGGCGCTCGCGCGCCGACTGGCGCTCGGGTGTCGCCTGACGCTCCGGCACCGCCTGACGCTCCGGCACCGCCTGACGCTCCGGCACCGACTGGCGCTCGGGTGTCGCCTGACGCTCCGGCACCGCCTGACGCTCGGGTGCGGGCCGTCCCGCGTCCGGGTTCGACCCAGCGGGTGCCGGCCCGCGAGCGACGAACTTCACACGGACGCCGAGGACATCGAGGATGGCGGCCCGGAGGTACTCGCTGACGCTGTCCTTCGGGTCGGTCATCTGCTTGAACGACGCGACGTCCTGCTGACTCGGGAACGTCAGTGTGAGGACGTCGTCCGTGAAGGCGGTCACCTGCGCGGTCACGACGACCATCCAGGCGGACCGTCGAGCGCGCTGCACGTGCTCGACGACCTGCGGCCAGCTGTCCCGCACCTGTTGCACGCCCAGCTCGCCGACGGCCCGGACCGCCGGCGAGGCCGCGAGCGCCGCGCCGACACCGGTCGACGAGGGCGAGCCCGCACCCGAGGGCGCGCTGCCGGTCGTGGGGACGACCTCGACCGCGCCGGGGACCGCGCGCTGCTCGTCATCGTCGGCCCGTTCGGTCCCGGACGCGCTGGCCGGGGCAGCAGCAGCGGTGGCACGGGTCGAAGCCGGGGTCGGCGCGGCCGTCGTCGGCGCGGCCTGCGCCGGCGCCGGCGCGGGTGCGGCAGCCGGTGCGCTTGACGTGACGACAGCGACGGGCGCAGAACCGGTCGTGCCCCCGGCGTCACCGACGCCGACGCGACGCTCGAGGCGCTCGACGCGCGCCAGGGCGCCCCGCTGGCTGTCATCGCTCTCCGGCACGAGCATCCGCGCCACCATGAGTTCGAGGTGCAGGCGGGGCGACGTCGCGCCGGTCATCTCGGTGAGCGCACGGTTCGCGATGTCGGCCGCGCGCGAGAGCCCGACCGCGCCGAAGACGGCCGCCTGCCGCGTCATCGTCTCGAGTTCCTCGGGCGAGACTCCGCGCAACACGCCCGCAGCGCCCTCGTTGGTGGCGGCGACGACGATGAGGTCGCGGAGCCGTTCGAGCAGGTCCTCGACGAAGCGACGCGGATCCTGACCTGTCTGCACGACGCGGTCGACGGCCGAGAACGCCGAGGCCGGATCCGCCACGGCGAGCGCGTCCACGACGTCGTCGAGCAGGGCGGCATCGGTGTACCCGAGGAGTGCGACCGCGCGGTCGTAGGCGATCGTGCGGTCCTCGCTCCCGGCCATCAGCTGGTCGAGGAGCGACAGGGTGTCCCGAACCGATCCCCCGCCGGCCCGGACCACGAGCGGCAGGACACCGGGCGCCACCGACACGGACTCCTGCGCGCACAGCTGCTCGACGTACTCGAGCATGGACGCCGGCGGCACGAGCCGGAACGGGTAGTGGTGGGTCCGCGAGCGGATGGTCCCGATGACCTTCTCGGGCTCGGTCGTCGCGAAGATGAACTTGACGTGCTCCGGTGGTTCCTCCACCAACTTGAGGAGTGCGTTGAACCCCTGCGGCGTGACCATGTGGGCCTCATCGAGGATGAAGATCTTGTAGCGGTCGCGTGCCGGGGCGAACACGGCGCGGTCGCGGAGGTCGCGTGCGTCGTCCACGCCGTTGTGGCTGGCTGCGTCGATCTCGATGACGTCGAGCGACCCGCCGCCGTCCCGCGCCAGCTCCACACAGCTCGGGCACACTCCGCATGGCGTGTCCGTCGGGCCCTGAGCGCAGTTGAGACACCGCGCGAGGATCCGTGCCGACGTGGTCTTGCCACAACCCCTCGGTCCGCTGAAGAGGTAGGCGTGGTTGACGCGGTCTGCCCGGAGTGCTGTCCGCAGCGGATCGGTCACCTGCGACTGGCCGATGAGTTCGGCGAAGTTCTCGGGCCGGTAACGGCGATACAAGGCGGTGACCACGCCACCAGGGTAATCGGCGCCGCCGACACCGGGGGTCGCTCTCCACAGACCCCGGCGATGTCCGCTCGTGGTCCCGGCGCTCGCTGGCCAACCTGGACGTCGACCCAGAAAGGGCGTACCGATCAGTCCGTGGAGCGGTATCGTCCACGTACGGCCACGGCGCGACCGACCATCGCAGGACCATCCGTGGCGGATCAGGATCAGGAGTCGAGCTCATGAACGAGCGGTTGACGCTGTCGTGCACGCTGCGCCGGACGATCGTCCGGACCACCGTGGCGCAGACGGCTGGCCGGGCTCGGAACGGCACCACGACGAGCGCCTGATCGCGGGCTCCGGGAGCCTCGGCCCCCGGAAGCCGGGGCGCGTCGGTGTTCGGGTCATCGCCGCCCCGGCCCCTCGGAGCGGCGGACGACGATGTTCGGGTCATCCTCGTCCGCCGCTCCCTCATGCGTGTCAGGGCCGCGTCCGCGCCGCTGCCCAGCGGCCGCAACTGATCCGACGGACGCGCACCGCGGACCGGACTCGGGGAACGGGGGGTCGGTGCCGGCCGTGGCGGTCCGCGCCGGACGCCGGACAGCGCCACCGGTCCCCTGCAGCGGCCTCCGAGCAACCGTGATCGACCGGTTCCAGCGGGCGGCGGAGGAACGAGAAGACTCCCCACGTACCCGCCAGAGCCCGGTTGCCCTTGCTGCGTTTCCGCCCTGGGGGAGTTGGCCTGGATGGCGTCACGTGAGGAGCCGCCGACAGTCTAGCGGACGCCTCGCCCGTTCATCGACGCGCACTCAGCCGCGGGCGGTTCAGTGGAGGCATGAAGATCGTCATCGCCGGAGGACACGGCAAGATCGCCCTGCTGCTCGAACGGCTCATCACGCAGGCGGGACACGACGCGGTCGGGATCGTCCGCAACCCGGCGCATGTCGCCGACGTCGAGGCCACCGGCGCGACCGCGATCGTCCGGGATCTCGAGCAGATGGACGAGGACGACCTGGCGGTGGACCTCGAGCAGGCCGACGCCGTCGTGTTCGCGGCGGGCGCCGGACCGAACAGCGGTGCCGAACGCAAGTTCGCGGTCGACCGCGACGCCGCGATCCTGCTCGCCGACGCCGCCTCGCGGGTCTCGGTGCCGCGGTACGTGCTCATCTCGGCCATGGGCGCCGACTCGTACGACCCGGCCACGGCGGTCCTGCCGGCCGCGGACGACCGCGCGGTGTTCCAGGTCTACCTGCGAGCGAAGGCGGAGGCGGACGCGAACATCCGCGCACGCGGGTTCCAGTGGACGATCGTGCGTCCCGGAGGTCTCCTCGACACCCCGGGCCAGGGCACCGTCCGCGCCGGCACCGAGGTGCCCCGTGGTTCCGTCTCGCGGGCCGACGTCGCGGCGGTCGTCCTGGAGGCCCTGCTCGCGGGTGCCGCGATCGGTCGCCAGTTCGAGCTCACGTCGGGCGACGTGCCGATCCACGAAGCGCTCGCGGCGCTCTGAGGCGGCGGCGCGCCACGGCCCGCATCAGCCCGGGCGGCAGCAGCGGCGCGCGCTGGAAATCATGGGGACGCGCCGGCGGCGCCACGACGCTGACGCGGACGCCGGGCGAGCCCGGCAGATCAGTGCAGTGCCACAGCGGCGGACTGCCGCGCGATCTCCAGCTCCTCGTTCGTCGGGATCACGAGCACCGCGACCCGGGAGCGGTCGGTCGAGATCCGCCGCGCACGGCTGGAGTGCAGGTCGTTGCGGTCGTGGTCGACCTCGATCCCCAGGTGCTCGAGCCCGGCGAGGACCCGGCGCCGCAGGAGCGCGTTGTTCTCGCCCACACCCGCCGTGAACACGACGGCGTCGAGGCCGCCGAGCTGGGCGGTGTACGCGCCGACGTACCGGCGGATCCGGTGCCGGTAGACGGCGAGCGCCGCCTCCGCCCGGTCGTCGCCCTCGGACGCGTCGCTCTGGACGTCCCGCATGTCCCCGTTCCCGGTGAGTCCGAGCAGGCCCGACTGCTTGTTGAGCATGGTGTCGAGGTCCTCGAAGGACATGCCTGCCTCGCGGTGCAGGTGGATGAGGATCGCGGGGTCGAGGTCGCCCGAGCGGGTCCCCATGACGAGCCCCTCGAGCGGCGTCAGGCCCATCGACGTCTCGATGCTGCGCCCTCCGTCGATCGCGGCGGCGGACGCCCCGTTGCCGAGGTGCAGGACGATCGTCTTGAGCTGCTCGAGCGGGCGGCCGAGGAACACCGCGGTCTGCTCGGACACGTACTTGTGGCTCGTCCCGTGCGCGCCGTACCGCCGGATCGCGTAGCGCTGGGCGAGGTCCGCCGGGATCGCGTACGTGTAGGCCTCCGGCGGCATGGTCTGGTGGAACGCGGTGTCGAAGACGGCGACCTGCGACACGTCCGCGAACACGTGCTGTGCGGCCCGGATCCCCTCGAGGTTGGCCGGGTTGTGCAGCGGTGCGAGGGCGGACAGGGCGTCGATCCGCGCTTCGACCTCGGGCGTGATGACGGTGGCGCGGTCGAAGTCGGTGCCGCCGTGGACGACCCGGTGGCCGACGACGGCGGGCGGCTCGTCGTCGAACGAGGGTCCGACGGCGGCGAAAGCGTCGAGCATCGCGCGGAACCCGGCGGCGTGGTCCGGCACGTGGGCGTCGTCGTTCGAGGTGGACTTGCCGGTCAGGGCGTTCGTGTGCTTGGTGGCGCCGGAGGACTCCCCGATGCGCTCGACCAGCCCGGACGCGAGCATGCGCTCCCCCTCGAGCTCGATGAGCTGGTACTTGAAGGAGCTCGATCCGGAGTTGACGACGAGTGCTGTGGTCACGATGCCTGCTTCCTGGGTTCGGCGCTGGTCCCGGCCTGGATGGCGGTGATCGCGACGGTGTTGACGATGTCCCCGACGAGTGCGCCGCGCGACAGGTCGTTGATCGGCTTGCGCAGCCCCTGCAGGACGGGCCCGATCGCGACCGCGCCGGCGGACCGCTGCACGGCCTTGTACGTGTTGTTGCCGGTGTTGAGGTCCGGGAAGATGAACACCGTCGCGCGGCCGGCGACCGGCGAGTCCGGCATCTTGGCGCGGGCGACGGTGGGGTCGGCGGCGGCGTCGTACTGGATCGGGCCCTCGACGAGCAGCTCGGGGTGCCGTTCGCGGACGAACGCGGTGGCGGCCCGCACCTTGTCGACGTCCGCCCCGGATCCGCTGTCCCCGGTCGAGTAGCTGAGCATGGCGACGCGCGGTTCGATGCCGAACTGCGCCGCGGTTGCCGCGCTGGACGTCGCGATGTCCGCGAGCTGTTCGCTGGTCGGGTCCGGCACCACGGCGCAGTCGCCGTACACGAGGACGCGGTCGGCGAGCGCCATGAGGAACACGCTCGACACGATCGACACGTCGGGCCGGGTCTTGATGATCTCGAACGCGGGGCGGATCGTGTGCGCGGTGGTGTGCCGGGCTCCGGACACCATGCCGTCGGCGAGGCCGAGGTGCACCATGAGCGTGCCGAAGTAGGACACGTCCGTCACCCGGTCGCGCGCCAGCTCGACGGTCATGCCCTTGTGTGCGCGGACACGGGCGTACTCCTCGGCGAACCGTTCACGGAGCGGTTCGGCGGAGGGGTCGACCACGTCGGCGGCGTCGAGGTCGAGCCCGAGCTCGGCCGCGCGGGTGCGGACCGCCGTCGGGTCCCCGAGGATCGTGAGGTCGCAGACGTCGCGCTGCAGGAGCGTCGACGCGGCCCGGAGGATCCGGTCGTCGTCCCCCTCGGGCAGGACGATGCGCTTCCGGAGCTCCCGAGCGCGGTCGATCAGACCGTGCTCGAACATGAGCGGCGTCACGACGGACGACGGTCCGACCTCGAGCCGGGCGAGGAGTTCGTCCGCGTCGACGTGCCGCTCGAACAGCGACAGGGCGAGGTCGGTCTTGCGCGGCGAGTCCGCCGCGAGGCGCCCCCGGGTCTGCGTGATCCGCAGCGCCGTGTCGTAGGTGCCGAGCCCGTTGCGGGCGATGGGCAGGGTGCTCGACAGACCCTCGAGGAGGCGCTGGATCTGCGGCGACGTCTCGAACCCGCCGTTGAGGACGACCCCGGCGAGCGAGGGGAACGTCTCCGAGTCGTTCGCGAGCAGCGTCGCGATGAGGACGTCGGTGCGGTCGCCCGGGACGACGACGATCCCGCCCTCGATGAGCCGGGGCAGGACGTTCTCCATGCTCATGGCGGCGACCACCGTGCCGAGGGCCTCGCGGTCGAGCAGGGCCTCGTCACCGCTGACCAGGGTGGCGTCCGTCGCGGCGAGCACGGCACGTACCGTCGGGGCGACGAGCACGGCGTCCTCGGGGATCGCCCAGACCGGCGTGCCCGGGTGCTCTGTCGCGATCGCACTGCGGATGCCGGCGACGACCTCGTCGATGCGCTCCGGCGCGGTGCGGTTCGCGACGACCCCGAGCAACGACGCGTGGGCGGCGCGGAGTTCGCTCGTGGTCAACTCCGCGATCTGTCGGACGTCGTCGCCGGTCCGGGCGCCGCGCTCGGAGCTGCTCCGCCCGCCGAGCACGAGGAGGACCGGTGCGCCGAGGTTCGCCGCGATGCGCGCGTTGTACGACAGCTCGGTCGGGCTGCCGACGTCGGTGTAGTCGGAACCGACGACGACGACCGCGTCGCACTGCCGCTCGACGAGCGCGAACCGGTTCACGATGGTGGCGAGCGCCCCGTCGGGGTCCGCGTGGACGTCCTCGTAGGTCACCCCCACGGCGTCGTCGTAGTCGATGCCCGCCGATGTGTGCTGGAGCAGCAGCTCGAGGACGTAATCCCGCTCGGCGGTCGACCGCGCCACGGGCCGGAAGACGCCGACCCGGCCGACGGTCCGCGCGAGGGTCTCGAGCACCCCGAGGGCCACGGTGCTCTTGCCGGTGTGCCCTTCTGCTGACGTGATGTAGATGCGGGTCGACACCTCCCCAGGATAGGACCGGGGGCCGGGTGCCGCCCCAGGGCGCGGTGCCGCGGTCGTCGGCCCGCCTCCGGACCTGTACCATGGGGTGTCGTCGCCACAGGGCGACGCCCGGAGGATTCGCCTAGTGGCCTATGGCGCACGCTTGGAAAGCGTGTTGGGTGCGAGCCCTCGGGGGTTCGAATCCCCCATCCTCCGCCACGATCGACCGTCGATTCCCGTCCGTTTCCCCTCGCGTGGCGCGCCCGGGAGGCCCGTCACCGCCCGCACCGGAGCTCCGGGTCCCCCACCTGCCGGACCCGGTCGAACCCCACGTCGCGGGGATCCGCAGATCACCCCCACAACGCTGGGACGGCGCGGGGGTCAGGCCCTAGGCTGACGCTCGCAGGCCGCTCCGTCACCGGTGACGGCCGAGATCCGGCAGCGGCAGGGGCGTCGCGTCGGACCACCGGGACGGCTCCCGGTGGCCGCCGGACCGTGAGGGGCGAGGAGCATCCGTGGGGGAGACGACGGCACGCGTCAGGGCGACGCCGGGGAGGGCGCACCTCGTGGTGCGGCCGAGCGGGGCGTTCCTGCGGAGCACCGCATTGAGCATCCTGTTCTCCGCGGTGCCACTCGCGGTCGCGCTCGTGTGGGTGTCGTTCCCGCTCGGGTTCGTCGCGCCGGTGGGCACCGTCGCGGTCGTCGCGGCGGTGCTGACCTCGCTGCTCGTGGTCCGGTTCCGCACGGTGTACGCCGGCGTCGGCTCGCACCACGTCGAGATGCGCGGGCTGCTCGGACCACGCGTCGTGCTCGACCGTGCGCACGTGCACCGGGTCGTGCTCGCGACGACGTTCGGTCCGTCCGTGGACCGCACGACCCGCCAGCTCGTCGCGCTGACCGAGTCCGGGCATCCGCTCTTCCGGATGCGGGGCGTGCTGTGGGACGACACGGCGCTCGGGCACCTCGCCGAGGCACTGGACGCACGGGTCACGGAGCTCACCAAGCCCATGCCGCTGCGGGAGTTCCACCGCCTGTACCCGCAGAGTCGCGCTTGGTACGAGCGGCCGATGGCGATCCTCGCGATCGCGGTCGGGGTCGGGTCGCTCGTCGTCCTGGCGCTCGTCGCGGAGACCGCGGGACGCATCGCTCACTGACGTCGGGCCGCACCCTCGGCGGTGCGGATCCGGGGTCAGTGCGACAGCGCCGGCACCGTGCGCGGCCGGACCACGAACCAGAGCACGAACACGGCCACGACGGCGGTGGCGGCCATGACCTCGGCCATGGGCACGGCGGAGCCGATGCCGAGCAGGCCGACGACCGGCGAGATGATGCCGGCCACGCCGAAGTTCATCGCGCCGAGCAGTGACGCCGCCGTCGCGGCCTCCTTGCCGTGGGCTGCGAGCCCGAGCACCTGGATCTGCGGGAACGAGAACCCACACGCACAGATGAAGAACCACAGGGGCACGAACACGCCCGCGCGCCCCACCCCGACGGAGTCGAACACGGCGATGGCGACGGCGCTGACGAGCAGGACGGCGGTGGAGCAGGCGAGGATCCACTGCGGGCCGACGCGCCGTGCGAGGCGCGACGACACCTGCACGCCGATCACGACGCCCAACGAGTTGACCGCGAACAGGACGCCGTACTGCTGGGTGCTGAGGCCGTACACCTGCTGGAACAGGAACGGCGACGCCGACAGGTACGAGAACAGGCCGCTGAACACCATCGCTCCGATGAGCGCGACGCCGACGAACACCCGGTCCGAGAACAGTGCGCGGTACCGGTCCCGTACCGACGCGTGTCCGACGTCGTGGCGGCGCTCGCGCGGGAGCGTCTCGACGATGAGGCTGATCATCGCGATGATCACCACCGCCCCGTAGCAGGCCAGGAACACGAACACCCCACGCCAGTCGACGACGCGCAGCATCTGCGAGCCGATGAGCGGGGCCAGGATCGGGGCGAGCCCGTTCACCATCGCCAACCGGGACAGCATGCGCACGAGCGGGATGCCCCCGAAGAGGTCGCGCACCATGGCCATGGCCACGACGACGCCCGCCGCGGCGCCCATCCCCTGGAGGAACCGGAGCACGGCCAACGTCTCGAGGTTCGGCGCGAGGGACGCGGCCACCGAGGCCACGATGTGGAGGGACGTGGCGAGGATGAGCGGGAGCCGCCGCCCGACGCGGTCGCTCCACGGCCCGACGAGGAGCTGGCCGACGGCGAAGCCGACCGTCGTGGCGGTGAGCGTGAGCTGCACCGCTCCGGCGCTGATGTCGAAGGCACGCTCGAGCGACGGGAACGCGGGCAGGTAGAGGTCGATCGTGAACGGCCCGAGCGCCGTGAGCGCGCCGAGGACGACCACGTAGACGAGGCGCTGGGAGCGACGCAGAGCGTCGCCGGGGTGGACGACGGTCAGGGCGCCGGTGGCAGGGGCGGTCACGGGGAGGAGGGCCTTCCGGGGTGAGGGGTGGTCGCCGGTCGAATCGATTCGGGTCCGGGACCAATGCTACGGGTCCGCATCGGCCCGCGCACGGCGGGCCGCGCTTCTGCGTGCATCGGCGCCGCCCGTGCGCGAACCGGCCCCGCGACCCGCCCTCCTGGTAGCGTCGGGGCGTCCACAGAGGGGTGATGACCATGGTCGACGCGCGGATCCTGCACACCACGGCGGCGCTGCGTGGGGCCATCCTCGGGCTCGCAGCCGACCGGCCGGTGTCGGCCATCACCGTCGCGGACGTCACGCGCGCCGCGGGCATCAACCGCGCGACCTTCTACTCCCACGCGGTCTCCCCCGGCTCGCTCCTCGCCGACGTCCTGACGCCCGAGCTCGACAGCATCCGCGACGAGGACGCCGCGCTCCGCGAGGTCCCGGGCGCCGACCCGAGCACGATCACCCGCAGGGGCATCAGCGCCGTCGTCGAGCACATCGTCGCGCACCGCGAGATCTACCGGTGGGCACTCCCCGACCCGAACGACGCCTCGCTGCATCGGCTGCTCGCCGAGCACTTCCGGGTGTCGTGCGTCGCGCACATCGCCGGCATGGCGCCCGAGGACCGGCCCGAGGTCCTCCACGACGTCGCCGCGGGGTTCGTCGCACAGGGGTTCGTCGGCGCGATCACCGTCTGGGTCGCCGGTCCGCGGCGGTCACGCAAGGCGCTCGTCGACACGATCACCGCGTCCCTCCCCGCCTGGTGGCGCTGACCCCGCCAGGCCCGCGGGTCGCCTGACGGGGCGCTCCGGGCCTCCCGGCCGGAACGGCGAGACGCCGGGCCCCTCGTGGGGACCCGGCGTCTCGTGCACCCGCGGCGGTGCGTCGGACCGGTCGACTAGACCTTCGCCTTCGCGAGCGCGGTGAGCAGGTCGAACGACACCGAGCCGAGGCCGGTGACGTCGTCGTAGCCGCGCGCGGTCGTGAGCGACGTGTCCGTGTTGAGCGTGACCAGGTAGCTGTTCCCGCTCGTGGCACTCGTGTACGCCAGCGCGATCGGCGAGGCTGGCGGGGTCACGTCGTTGAACAGCGACGGGGCCACGCGGTCGACCGCGTAGAGCGTCGGGTTCGCGAACCCGATCCGCGAGTGGGTCGTCTGCTGGACGAGCGCCATCAGGGCCGCCGTGATCGGCGACGCGAGCGAGGTCCCACCGTAGGTCTCGGTCTCGTAGGCCGCCGCGGCGAGCGTGCTGTCGTCCTTGATCGGGCGGATGCCGATCGAGAACCCGGTGTACGGGTCGGCCAGCGCCCCGAGGTCCGGCGAGACGCGCTTGCCGTTCGCGAGACCGGCGGGGACGATGCCCTTCTGGTAGCTCGGCTGGGCGAAGTACGTGCTCGCACCGCCACCCGCGCCGCCACCGAACAGGTTGCCGGGCAGCGGTGCCGCGTAGGAGTCCGTGCCGTTCGTCGACACGATCTTGTCGAGCGTGTCCCCCCAGCCGGTCTCGTAGGCCTTGCGACCCGCCGCGTCGATGCCGAGGCTCGTCCCGCCGACCGCCGTGACCCACGGGGACGAGGCCGGGAAGTCCGGCTCGGGCTGCCCGAGGGCCGCCGTCTCGTCGCCGTTGTCACCGCTCGAGAAGTACAGGCCGATGCCCTCGCCGGCGGCCTGCAGCTGGATGTTCTCCTCGCCCTGCAGGGTCGACAGCGGGACGTCCTCGCCGGTGTTGCCGTAGCTGTTGCTGACGATGTCGGCCAGGCCGCCGTCGAGGATCCGGGACATCGCGATGTCCAGGCCCCCGCCGCAGTTCGTGCCACCGACGTACAGGATCGACGCCGCGGGCGCGACCGCGTGCACGGACTCGACGTCGAGCGTCTCCTCGCCCTGCCAGCCGCTCGGCTCCGCGCAGGCCTCCTGGTCGGTGAACTGCGACACCGACGGGATCTTCTGCGAGAACGTGCTGCTCGTCAGCTGGGGCTCACCGTGGCTGGCCGAGTAGGTGTTCGTGTCGTGGATGATCGTCGGCGACGCGTACGCGTCGATGATCGCGACGGTCTGCCCCTGGCCCTGGACGCCCCGTGCCTCGAGCGCCGAGACACCGTAGGCGGACCGCAGCTGCGACGGGATGTAGCCGCAGTTGAAGGTGTCGACGGTGGTCGTGCCGTACGCGGCCGGGACGGTCGCGGTGTGCTGCCCGGTGTAGGCCGAGCACTGCGCGTTCACCGCGGCCGGCGCCGTGGTCGACTGAGCGAACACGTGCGACGGTGTGGTGGCGGCGGGCGTCTGCCCCTGGCCGACGATCTCGGGACGCGTGGTGAACCGGCCCTGGTCGACGCTGACACCGGAGACCTTCGCCGCGATCGCGGTCGGCAGGGACGGCGTGGAGGACGGCGCGACGAGCGAGCGACCGTCGTGGCGGTACTCGTGGAGCGTCGTGCCCATGACGCTCTGGACCGTGGCAGCGGGACCGCGGAAGACCACGTACTGGTGGCTCGCGGGGACGCCCGAGATCGTCAGGCCCTGCGCGCGCAGGTAGCTCGTCACCTGGTCGACGTCGGCCTTGGTGGGCGCGTACTTCGCGATCCACGCGGCCGGCGACAGCGGCGTGCGGTACTGCGGGTTGCCGGGCGTCGACACCGCCGTGGCGAGGGCGGTCGCCCCGGCCAGGTCGCGGAGCGGCAGGTAGACCTCGCCCTCCACGCTCGTGTCGGCGGCGACGGTCCCGCTGTCGTTCGCGTGGGTCGCCCACGACGGGACGGAGTTGCCCAGCGGCGCACGGGTGGCCGCGTTGGCGGGGGCCGCGGCGAGGAGCGAGGTGCCGGCGACGCACGCCGCGGCGATGACACCGACGAGGACTCGTCGATGAGGGGTGAGTTTGGGAGTTGGCACTACTGTCCTCTCTGACCGTTGTCCAGGAGACCCAGGGAGCTCCAGGAGATTCGTGTGCTGACCCTAATCTGGGGGGTCCCCGGCAGGACAGTCAGCACATCGCGGGACGGTCGCCGTGCCCCGGGCGTGGTCCGGACCCTGAGCGGACGCACAGCGCCGCGCCGCGCGGAGGCAGGCGACGATGCGATCGGTGGGCAGCACGGCTGGGAGGACGCCCAGAGCGATCCGGGCCCCTGCCAGCTGCCGCCAGCTGCCGCCAGCCGCCAGCCGCCAGCCGCCAGCCGCCAGCCACCAGCCACCAGCCACCAGCCACCAGCCACCAGCCACCAGCCGGAGCGTGCCACGGATGCCCGTCGCCGGACGACGGTCCGACGGCGCTCACTCCCCGGACGGGCGGCGTCCCTCCTGGAGCCGGTCGGTGAGCCGGACCACTCGGCGGACGAGGTCGGCATCGCTGCTCCCCACCGGGAGCCGGAAGTCCGAGACGACCGGCCGTGACGCGCCCCCCTTCCGCAGGGGTTCCCCGATCGCGACCACCACCGCGCCCGCGTCCTGCGCGCGCTGGACCGCCGCGGCCAACGCCGTCGGGTCGACCGCTTCGACCACGACCACCTTCGCCCCGGCCATCGCCGCGGCGACGATCGCCGCGGACTGCGCGTCCGGACGGGAGGCGATGCGCACGTCCGGCACGTAGCCGGATGCAGTGAGCGCGGATCGGAAGGCCCCGTCGAGTCCGGGCGTGGGTGTGGCGATCGCGCCGGGCTGCGTCGCGCCGGGGGTCGCGTCGGCGGTCGCGTCGGCGGTCGCGTCGGCCCTGGCTCCGCGCGTGCCGCTGGAGGATGCGCCCGCCGGCACCACGACGGCGACGCGCGCGTGCTCGTCGAACCCGCCGTCGGCTCCCGTGAGGTCCGTGCTCCGCACCGGCGTCGGGGTCGTACCGTCCTCCGCCGCGCAGGCGGCCGGCCCGACCGCGACCACCGCGGCGAGGATGACGCACCGGGTCACCACGGCCACCGTCCTGCCCCGCCGCATCACGTCCTCCCTGGTCGCCCGGCGCCCCACGCTACACACGGCGGAACGGCCGGCACCGCCGCGTCGCCCGCTCCGTCACCCGCGCGGGGCGGGCACGGGCCCGACGCGGCGGACGAGGGCCAGGCCGGCGAGCGCCACGAGCGTCATCGCGCCGAACACCACCGCGAACGACACGGTGGCCGCCCGACCCCCGAACGCCGTGAAGGCGACGCCCGTGATCGCGAGCCCCACGACCGCGCCGGTGGCGTCCCCGATCGCCAGGGCGGAACTCGCGGATCCCTGGTCCGCGCGGTCACTGAGCCGGAGTGTGAGCATCGAGGTCCGCGGGTAGACGATCCCCATGCCGGCACCCGCCACGAACCAGCCGGCGATCATCACGACCGGCAGGACACCGGTGACGGCGACGACGAACGCGGCGAGCAGCCCGAGCGCCACGAGCGTCAGTCCGATGCTGAAGGTGCGGCGCGCCGTGAGCACCCGTTCCGGGATCCGGCCGTGGGCCCAGCTCGCGGCGGCCCAGCTGATCGCCGCCAGGGTCAGGGTGACACCGGCCGCCGACGGGCTGAACCCGTGGTGCGCCTGGAGCAGGTACGGCAGGTACACCTCGCTGCCCATGTAGGCGGCGCCGGCGACGGCGCGCATCACGACGACTGCCGGGAGGCCCGGTGCGACCCGGAACGTCCCCGCCGGCAGCAGGGGGCGCAGCCCGACCACCGCGACCACGAGTCCGACGGCGAGCACGAGGGGCCCGAGTGCGCCGGCGAGGTCCGGGGCGGTGTTGAGCCCGAGCACCGCGACGGCCGCGACGGCGGACCAGGCGATGCGCGGGCCCGGCCACGCTGGTCGGTCCGCGACGTCGGGGACCGGGAGACGCCGGAGGCTCGGCAGCAGGAGGACGAACGAACCGACGGCGATGACGAGCGCGCCGACGAACACCCAGTGCCAGCCCCACGTGTCCGTCACGACACCGGCGGCCGCCGGACCGACGAGGCCCGGCACGACCCACGCGCCGGCGAAGCCCGCGAAGATCCGTCCGTGCAGGTGCTCGGGGTAGATCCGCGACACGATGACGTACAGCACGACCGTGAGGGCCCCCGCGCCGAAGCCCTCGACGAGGCGTCCGCCGAGGAACACCGGCATCGACCCCGCCAGGGCCACGATCGCCGTGCCGAGCGCGAAGAGCAGCGCGGAGACGATCGTGACCACGCGTGCCCCCGACCGGTCCGCCCAGGTGCCGGCCACCACCATGCCCGGCACCCCTGCGGCGAGCGGCGCGGCGAAGGCCAGCGAGTACAGCGCCTCGCCGTCGAGGTCGCGGCTGATCACCGGCATGATCGTGGCCATCGCCAGGTTCTGGAACGCGCTGACGGCGACGATCGCGACCATGCCGACGGTCGGCAGGACGTATCCGCGTCCCAGGATGCCCGCGCGCCCCGGCATCGCCGCGCGCCCGGGCGGGATGGTCACCGCGTCAGGGCCTGCTCGACGTCGGCCACGAGGTCGGCGACGTCCTCGATGCCGACCGACAGGCGGACCACGTGCTCGGGCACCGCGAGCTCGGTGCCCTTGACCGACGCGTGGGTCATCTCGCTCGGGTATCCGATGAGCGACTCGACACCACCGAGCGACTCCGCGAGCTGGAACACCTCGGTGGACTCGGCGAACCGGCGTGCGGCCTCCGGACCACCTGTCAGCGCGACCGACAGCATGCCGCCGAACCCGCGCATCTGCTTCGCCGCGATCCCGTGACCCGGGTGGGACTCGAGGCCCGGGTAGAACACCCGCTCGACCGCCGGGTGCCCGACGAGCGCCTCGGCGACGGCCTGCGCGTTCGCCGAGTGCCGTTCCATCCGGACCGCCAGCGTCTTGATGCCCCGGGTCGTCAGCCAGGCGTCCATGGGCCCGGAGATCGCTCCTGCGGCGAACTGCACGAAGCCGACGCGCTCGGCGAGCTCCTCGTCGCGCAGCACGATCGCACCGCCCACGACGTCCGAGTGGCCACCGAGGTACTTCGTGGTGGAGTACGCGACGACGTCGGCACCGAGCGCGAGCGGCTGCTGGAGGTACGGGGACGCGAAGGTGTTGTCGACGACGACGAGTGCGCCGACCTCGTGCCCGATCGCGGCGAGCGCGGCGATGTCGACGATCTTCATCAGGGGGTTCGTCGGCGTCTCGACCCAGAGCACCACCGTGCGGCCGGGCTCCCCTGCCTGGAGGACGGCGCGCACCGCGTCGAGGTCGCTCATCTCGACGGTGGTGAGCTCGACCCCCCACGGCACGTGCAGGCGGTTCACGAGGCGGTGGGTGCCGCCGTAGACGTCGTTGCCCATCACGACGTGGGCGCCCGGCGCGAGGACGGCGCGGAGCAGGGCGTCCTCGGCGGCGAGGCCGGACGAGAACGACAACGCCCGGACGCCGCCGTCGAGGTCGGCGAGTTGCTCCTGCAGGGAGTCACGTGTGGGGTTGCCGGACCGTGAGTACTCGTACCCGTTGCGCATCCGCCCGATGCCGTCCTGCACGAACGTCGAGGTGAGGAACACGGGCGGGACCACCGCACCGGTGCGCTCGTCGGGCTCCTGCCCGGAGTGGATCGCGCGGGTGGAGAACTCGGCCATGGGGTGACTCCTGGTGATGACGGCGGGGTGGATGGTCGGACGGCTCCACGGCGGGGCTGCCCAGCGGGGCCGGGAACGGCTACGCGGACAGGAACGCGAGCAGGTCGTGGCGGGTGACGACCGAGACGGGCTTGCCGTCCTCGACGACGAGCAGGGCGTTCGTGTCCTCGAGCGCACGGCGGGCAGCCGTGACGGACTCACCGATGCCGATGATCGGCAGCGGGTCGCCGACCGAGGCCGACAGCGAGTCGGTCATGCGGGCCGCGCCCGTGAACACGGCCTCGAGCAGCTCCTGCTCCTCGATCGCGCCGACGACCTCGCCGATGACGACGGGCGGCTCGGCCGAGAGCACCGGCATCTGCGAGACCCCGTACGTCTTCATGATGTCGATGACGTCGCGCACGGTGTCCGACGGGTGGGCGTGCACGAGGTCCGGCAGGGCGCCGGTCTTGGCCTGCAGGAGTGCGCCGACCGTGCGCTCGTCCTCGGTCTCGACGAATCCGTACGAGCGCATCCAGCGCTCGTTGAAGATCTTGCCGAGGTAGCCACGGCCCCCGTCCGGCAGGAGCACGACGACGACGTCGTCCGGTCCGAGGTCGCGCGCGGCACGGAGGGCGGCCACGACGGCCATGCCGCTGGAGCCACCGACGAGCAGGCCCTCCTCGCGGGCGAGGCGGCGGGTCATCGCGAACGACTCCGCGTCCGAGACCGCGATGACCTCGTCGACGACGCTGCCGTCGTAGGCGGGCGGCCAGAAGTCCTCACCGACACCCTCGACGAGGTACGGGCGTCCGGTGCCGCCGGAGTAGACGCTGCCCTCGGGGTCCGCACCGACGATGCGCACGCCGCCCTCCGAGACCTCCTTGAGGTACCGTCCCGTCCCGCTGATCGTGCCGCCGGTTCCGACGCCCGCGACGAAGTGCGTGATCGTCCCGTCGGTGTCCCGCCAGATCTCGGGGCCGGTCGTCTCGTAGTGGCTGCGCGGCCCGTTCGGGTTGGCGTACTGGTTCGGTTTGAACGCGCCGGGGATCTCCTGCACCAGGCGGTCGGAGACCGAGTAGTAGGACTCGGGGTGCTCCGGCGGCACGGCGGTCGGGGTGATGACGATCTCGGCACCGTAGGCGGTGAGGACGTTGCGCTTGTCCTCGCCGACCTTGTCGGGGAGGACGAAGACGCACCGGTACCCACGCTGCTGGGCGACGAGCGCCAGACCGACGCCGGTGTTGCCGCTCGTGGGCTCGACGATCGTGCCGCCCGGTCCGAGCTGCCCCTTCGCCTCGGCGTCGTCCATGATCCGGGTGGCGATGCGGTCCTTGGCCGAGCCACCCGGGTTGAAGTACTCGACCTTGACGAGGACGGTCGCGGCGATCCCCGCCGTCACCGAGTTGAGGCGGACGAGCGGGGTGTTCCCGACCAGGTCGATGACGGAGTTGGCGTAGCGCACGGTCATCGAGTGTACGTCGTGCCCCTGCCGCATGACCTGGCAGGTCGGCGAACGCCCCCGGCAGCGGACGTCGCACGGGTCTCCCGCGGCGCCGCGCCTGCTGAGGCCCTGCGTTCAGGCCTCGACGCCCTGGGCAGCGGCGACCACCGGCTCGTTCTGCTGACGGTGCAGCGCCGCGTAGACACCGCCGAGTGCCAGGAGCTCCTCGTGGTCGCCGCGCTCGACGATCCGGCCGTGATCGACGACGAAGATGACGTCGGCGTCCCGCACGGTGGACAACCGGTGCGCGATCGCGATCGTCGTCCGACCGCGGGCGGCCGCGTCCAGGGCGTCCTGCACCACCCGCTCCGAGATGGAGTCGAGCGCGCTCGTCGCCTCGTCGAGCACGAGCACCGGCGGGTCCTTGAGCAGGACGCGCGCGATCGCGATGCGCTGCTTCTCGCCGCCGGAGAGTCGGTAGCCGCGCTCCCCCACGACGGTCGCGTAGCCGTCGGGGAACGACTGGATCGTCGCGTCGATGTTGGCGGCACGGGCGGCCGCGCGGAGCTCGTCGTCGGTCGCGTCCGGCTTGGCGTAGCGGAGGTTGTCGGCGATCGTCGCGTGGAACAGGTAGGTCTCCTGGCTCACGACGCCGACGTGCCGCACCAGGTCGTCCTGCGCGATCGCGCGGACGTCGGTGCCAGCGAACCGGACCGTGCCCGTCGTCGCGTCGTACAACCGGGGCACGAGGTACGAGATCGTGGTCTTGCCGGCGCCCGACGGTCCGACGAACGCGGCGAAACGTCCGGGCTCGAGGTCGAACGACAGCCCACGGAGCGTCGGCTCGTCCGGGTCGCCGTCCGGGTAGACGAACGTGACGTCCTCGAACGCGAGCGCGCCGATCCGTGACTCGTCCACGGGGACGGGATCCGCCGGGTCGGTGATGGCCGGCCGCAGGTCGAGGTACTCGAAGATGCGCGCGAACAGCGCCCCGGACGTCTGCAGGTCGAGCACGACGCGGAGCAACCCGACCGTCGGGAACAAGAGCCGCGACTGCACGGTGGTGAACGCGACGATCGTCCCGGCGGTGACGGGCACACCACCGACGATGAGCCAGGCCGCGACGAGGTAGATGATCGCCGGGATCACGGACAGGAAGATCTGCACGATCGCGAAGAACCACTGCCCGGACATCTGCTGACGCACCTGCAGGCGGATCTGGTTGCGGTTCTCGGCCTCGTACCGGTCGATCTCGGCGCCCTGGCGGTTGAAGCTCTTGGCGAGCAGGATGCCCGACACGCTCAGGGCCTCCTGGGTGATCGCCGTCATGTCCGACAGGGACTCCTGCGTCTCGGCGGCGATGCGGGCGCGGACCCGGCCGACGCGACGCTGCGCGATCACCAGCAGCGGCAGGAGCACGACCGCGACGATCGTCATCTGCCAACTGAGCAGCACCATCGCGACGACGGCGGCGATCACGGTCACGGTGTTGCCGAGGACGGACGAGATGGTGTTGTTGAGGACGCTCGCGACCCCACCGACGTCGTTCTGGAGGCGCGACTGGATGACACCGGTCTTCGTGCGCGTGAAGAACGCGAGTTCCATGCGCTGCAGGTGACCGAACAGCTGCGTGCGCATGGCACCCATCACCCGGTTGCCGACGGTCGCGGTCAGGTAGGTCTGCCAGACGCCGAGCCCCGCCGACGCGATCCACAGCGCGACCATGCCCGCGACGAGCCATCCGAGCACGGGCAGGTCGGGATGTCCGGACCGGGGGAAGAGCCCGAGGTCGAACGCCTTCTGGGTGAGCAGCGGCGGGATCACGCTGAGCGCCGCCCCGAGGAGCACGAGCACGACGGTCCCGATGATCGCCGTCCGATGCGGCCGGAACAGCCCCGCGATGCGACCGAGCAGGTCGGGGATCTTCGGCGCTGCCGCGTTCATGGCCCGCTGGGCGTCCGGGTCGCCGCTCGAGATCCGGTTGCCGCGCATGGGTCCGCCCCCGCCGCCGCCCCGCATGCCACCGCCGCCGGCGACGGCGTCCATCCGGCTCACGGCGCGATCCTCGTCATGAGGGTCCAGGGTAGTCGCGCGCGCCGACGCGGACGGGCGCCGTCGCACCGTCGGTGAGCGCGCGTGTGGCGCCCGGCGACGACGGGCGGTGCATTGCCGGGGAACGACGGAGGCCGCCGTCCCCGAGGGGACGACGGCCTCCGTGCGAGCGGTACCGACGGGTCTTACTTGACCGTGACGGTCGCGCCAGCGCCCTTGAGCTGGTCGGCGGCCTTGTCGGCGGTCTCCTTGTTGACGCCCTCGAGGACGTTCGCGGGGGCACCGTCGACGAGCGCCTTCGCCTCGCCGAGGCCGAGGCTCGTGAGGGCGCGCACCTCCTTGATGACCTGGATCTTCTTGTCGCCGGCGGACTCGAGCACGACGTCGAACTCCGTCTTCTCCTCGACCTCCTCGGCCGGGGCGGCGCCCGCGCCACCAGCGGCGGCGACGGCGACGGGAGCGGCGGCGGTGACCTCGAAGACCTCCTCGAACTTCTTGACGAAGTCCGAGAGCTCGATGAGCGTGAGCTCCTTGAAGGCGTCGATGAGCTCGTCCTGGGACAGCTTGGCCATTGTTCTCTCCTTGCTACGTGGTGTGGTTGTCTACCGCAGGCCCGATCAGGCTGCGGACTCCTGCTTCTCGCGCAGTGCCTCGACGGTGCGGACGGCCTGCGAGAGGGGCGCGTTGAACAGGTACGCGGCGCCGAACAGCGATGCCTTGAAGGCGCCGGCCAGCTTGCCGAGCAGCACCTCCCGCGACTCGAGGTCGGCGAGCTTGTCCACCTCAGAAGCGGTCAGGGGGTTACCGTCGAAGTACCCCCCCTTGACCACGAGCTGAGGGTTCGCCTTGGCGAATGCACGCAGCGACTTCGCGACGGCGACGGTGTCACCGTGCACGAAGGCGATCGCGGACGGACCGGCCAGCTCGTCGTCGAACGACGAGATGCCCGCCTCGTTGGCAGCGATCTTCGTGAGCGTGTTCTTCACCACGGCGTACGTGGCGTGCTCGCGGATGTCAGTCCGCAGCTGCTTGAGCTGGGCAACCGTGAGACCGCGGTACTCGGTCAGCAGGACGGCGTTCGAGTTGCGGAAGTGATCCGACAGCTCGGCGACCGCAGCTTCCTTGTTCGCCATGGCTCTCCTTAGGGTCTGTGCCGGCAGCCCCCGGTCCCGAACACGAAAAAAGCTCCGGCGCAGAGGCTCGGAGCTGGACCCACGCGAGGCGTGTGAGCGGTTCGGAACACCTGCGCGGGCTGCCTCGTCGGACGAGGACCTTCGGCCACCACACCAGCGACAGTGGGAACTGTGCAGGCACGGCGGCAACCGGCGGTCTTTGGCTTCCGAAAGCGTACCAGTCCCGCCGCAGGGCCACAACCGGCGGACGACCGCTCACGCGCCCGACGCGGCGACTCCCGATCGGCGCAGGTCGTCCGGGCTCGACGGCACCGCCGGCAGACGGACCGTGAACACCGTGTCGCCCGGGACACTCCGGACGGACACGACGCCGCCGTGGGCCTGGACGACCGCGTCGACGATCGCGAGCCCGAGGCCGGTCGATCCGGCGGTCCGGCTCCGCGAGCTGTCGGCACGCGCGAACCGCTCGAACATCTTCGGCAGGAACGCGGGGTCGATTCCCTGTCCGGTGTCGCGGACGGTCAGGTCCACCCCCTCCGGCCCGGTCGCGATCCCGACCGTGATCCGGGTGCCGTCCGGGGTGTGCGTGCGGGCGTTCGTGACGAGGTTGACGACCACCTGGTGCAACCGTGCGGCGTCGCCGAGCACCACGACGGGCTCGTCCGGCACGTCCACGTCGATGAGATGGCCGGGACTGGCGGCGTGCGCGTCGTTCACGGCGTCGAGGACGAGCCCGGTCAGGTCGACGTCGTCGAACTGGATCTCGCGCCCCTCGTCGAGTCGGGCGAGCAGCAGCAGGTCCTCGACCATCCCGGTCATCCGGACGGACTCGGCCTCCACGCGACTCATGGCGTACACGACGTCGTCGGGCAGGTCGACGGACATGCGCCGCGTCAGTTCGGCGTACCCGCGGATGGAGGCCAACGGGGTCCGGAGCTCGTGCGACGCGTCGGCGACGAACTGCCGGACCTTGTCCTCGCTGGCCTCACGGGCACGCATGGCGTCGCCGATGTGGCCGAGCATGCGGTTGAAGGCGGTGCCGACGCGCCCGACCTCGGTCCGCGGGTCGGTGTCCTGCTGCGGCACGCGCACGTCGGCGAGCTGGTCGCCCCGGACGAGCGGCAGGCGCGCGACCGTCGTCGCGGTCTCGGCGACGCGTTCGAGCGGGCGCAGGGAACGGCGGACGGCGTACGTGGCGACGAGGCTCGCGGCGACGAGCGCGACGACCATCACGACGACGACCACCCAGATGAGGTTCCAGATGCTCGCGTAGACCGGGGCCATCGGCAGGCCGACGACGAGCACGCCGTTCGTGGTCGCGACCGCGGCGACCCGGTAGTCACCGACGCTGCCCCCGAGGCGCACGGTCTGCGCCCCGTTCCCCACGGTCGCCTGCGCGAGCGTCTGCGCCTGGCCCGCGGTGAGCTGCTTGATGGAGCCGCTCTCCTGGATGATCGTGCTGAAGACACGGTTCCCGTTGAGGTA
Organism: Curtobacterium sp. MCBD17_019; assembly: GCF_003234555.1. Classification (NCBI taxonomy): domain Bacteria; kingdom Bacillati; phylum Actinomycetota; class Actinomycetes; order Micrococcales; family Microbacteriaceae; genus Curtobacterium; species Curtobacterium sp. MCBD17_019. Next base: position 43,353 of record NZ_QKTT01000011.1, read on the forward strand.
CACGGCCGTGAGCGTGCCGGCCGCTTGACCCGCCGGTCGGGCGAGGTCGTCGGGAGGCGCGCCTCCGAATCCGCCGCCGCCCTGGTTCAGGTGGCTCTGCGCCCGGTCCGTCGCGTGTTCGATCTGCGAGTCGATGCTCGTCGTCTGGATGGTCGCGAGCGCGATGATGCTGCCCGCGCCGATCACCGCGCTCACGGCGACGACGAGGGCGACGATGCTGAGCACGAGGCGTCGACGGAGCGTCATGGGTGGAGGTGCCTTCGTCGGGGCGGTCCGGGCGTGGTCACCCGTCGGTCAGGACGTCGGCTTGATGACGTAGCCGACGCCGCGGACCGTGTGGATCATCGGAGTCTCGCCCGCGTCGATCTTCTTGCGCAGGTACGAGATGTAGATCTCGACCACGCTCGACTTGCCACCGAAGTCGTAGCTCCAGACGCGGTCGAGGATCTGTGCCTTCGAGAGCACGCGTCGCGGGTTCCGCATGAGGAAGCGGAGGAGCTCGAACTCGGTGGCGGTGAGTTCGATCGACCGACCGGCACGGTGCACCTCGTACGACTCCTCGTCGAGCACGAGGTCGCCGACGGTGATCGTGGAGTCACCGGCCTCGGCGATGCTGATCTGCGACCGTCGGATCAGTCCGCGAAGCCGCGCCACGACCTCCTCGAGGCTGAACGGCTTCGTGACGTAGTCGTCGCCGCCCGCCGTGAGCCCGCTCACCCGGTCCTCGACGCTGTCCTTCGCGGTGAGGAAGAGGACGGGGGTGTCGTCGTTGTTCTGCCGGAGTCGGTTGAGGACCTGGAGGCCGTCGAGGTCCGGCATCATCACGTCGAGCACCATCGCGTCCGGCCGGAACTCGCGGGCCTTGGCCAGGGCGTCCTGACCGCCGTTCGCGCTCGTGACGTCCCATCCCTCGTACCGCAGGGCCATGGAGAGCAGGTCGGTCAGGCTGGACTCGTCGTCGACGACGAGGATGCGCAACGGCGAGCCGTCGGCACGGGTGAGACGGGGAGCGGCTGAGGGCTGGGAGATGGTCACGTCTTCCGAGTATCTGGACTCGCCTATGAGCAGTCTGAGGAGGACCGGAGGACCGCCTGTGGATGCGATGGCGTCGGCATCCCCGACATCTGTCGGGCGGCGGCGCAGCCGCTCCTCCGTGCGTACGGTGGCAGGGTGCTCCACCCGACCGCCGCGCCGTCCGCGCACCACCCGTCCGACACGACCGAGGAGGACTGACATGGTGAGCTTCGACCACCGGGAGCCCGGCACCGACCCCGCGTCGTGGACGACGTTCCTCGCGGAGCGGACGACGGAGCGGCTCGACCTCGACGGGATCGCGTCGGTCGTGGTGCTCGCACCCCACCCGGACGACGAGACCCTCGCCGCCGGGGGGCTGCTGGCGACGGCCGCCGAACTCGGGTTGCCGGCACGGGTCCTGCTCGCCACGCGCGGCGAGCGGTCGCACCCGGACTCCCCGACGACCACGCCCGAGCGGCTCGCCGCGCTCCGCGAGTCCGAGTTCGCGACGGCGCTCCAGGTGCTCCAGCCGGACATCCGCGCCACCCGCGTCCGCCTGCCGGACGGCGAGCTCCGCGAGCACCGCTCGACGTTGCGTGACGCGCTCGACCACGTCCTCGCGGGCATGCCGACCCCGACCCTCCTCGCGGCGCCGTGGACGGGTGACGGTGACCGCGACCACCGCGCCGCGGGCGAGGTGGCCGAGGAGGCCGCCGCCGCCCACGACGGCGTGACGCTCGTCGAGTACCCGATCTGGATGTGGCACTGGGACGACCCCGCGTCGGCGAGCGGTCCGTGGGACCGTGTCACGGCCCTCCCGGTCCCGCCCGCGCTGCGTGAGCGGAAGTTCATCGCGCTCACGATGTACGCGTCGCAGGTCGGCGCGCTCTCGGACGCCCCGGGCGACGAGGCGATCGTCGACCTCCGTCACCTCGAGCACTTCACGCGCGCGGAGGAGGTCTTCTTCCGCATCGCCGCCACCGAGCGGCCGAGCATCGAGGAGCCCGGAACGACGGCAGCACTCGCCGAGGAGGAGCCCGGAACCACGGCAGCACCCGCCGAGGAGGAGCCCGGAACCACGGCAGCACCCGCCGAGGAGGACCCCAGGACGACCCCCGCACCGGGCGGGGGCGAGGCCGGACCGGCGGACCAGCCGTCGCCGGACGGGTCCGGCTCGCGGACCCGCGCGTCCTCCGAGGCGCACTCCGCGCGCCGACCGGACGGCCGGGACTTCGAGCACGAGTGGTACGAGCGCCGGAAGCGGGCCGTCACGATGGCGGCGCTCCCGCGTGAGCGCTGGCGGTCCGCGCTCGAGATCGGCTGCGCGACGGGGTTCCTCACCCGTGAGCTCACGGAGCGGACGGACGCGGTGCTCGGCGTCGACATGGCCCGGGCATCCCTCGAGCAGGCCCGCCGCACGGCACCGCGCGCGACGTTCCTCCGCATGACCGTCCCCCAGGAGTGGCCGGACGGGCGCTTCGACCTCGTCGTGCTGTCCGAGGTCGGCCACGACCTGAGCGCCGCCGACCTCGGAACGACGGTCGAGCGGGTGTTCCGGTCCCTCGACCCAGACGGGGTCCTCGTCGCATGCCACTGGCGCCACCCGATCGGCGACGCTGGGCTCGACGGCGACGCCGTGCACGCCCGCCTCCGCGCGCGCTGGCCCCGGTCACCGCTCGTGCACCACGAGGAGGACGACTTCGTCCTCGACGTGTTCCCCGGCCCGGCCGTCCCCTCGGTCGCGCAGGCGTCCGGTCTCGTCCGGTGAGGTGCTGAGCCGAGGTCGACCGCACTGGGGAATCCCATAGGAGCGGGCAACTCCGCGCACAGCACCCCTCCCTACGGTCTCCTCGTCGGCCCCGTCCTGCGACAGCATGACGGTGTTCCCCGCCGGCCCCTGCGAGGAGAACCATGTTCCTGACCTACCTCAGGCGCGAGCTCACGAACCGCAAGAAGCAGACCGTGATCATCGCGATCGGGATGGCGTTGGCCATCGCGCTCGTGATCATCGTGTCGTCGATCTCGAGCGGCGTGAAGGCAGCGCAGTCCACTGTGTTGCAGTCCGTGTACGGCGTCGGCACCGACATCACGGTCACCCAGACCGCGAGCGCCACCACGGACGGCGGCCGCCCGAGCTTCGGCTTCGGCCAGAGCGGCGGTGCCACCGGCAGCGACGGCACCACGAAGCTGTCGAAGTCGCGGCTGTCGGTCACCCGCGGCACCACCGCCATGTCGGACAGCACCGTGACGACGGTCACCTCCACGGCCGGCGTGTCCGCCGCGTCCGGGGTGCTGAACCTCACGAACAGCACGTTCTCGGGTTCCATCGCCCAGCGACAGGACTCGTCCTCCGGCACGTCGGGCTCGTCCGGCTCGTCCGGCACGCGTCAGGCGCCGACGGGCGGTCAGGGCGGCGGGTTCGGCGGCGGGAACTTCAGCATCGACGAGTTCACGGTCACGGGCATCCCGACGAGCAGCAGCACGGTCGGCCCGCTGACGAGCGCGAAGCTCACGAAGGGGCGGGCGCTCCGGTCCTCGGACGCGGGCAAGGACGTCGTCGTGCTCGACAAGACGTACGCCAAGAGCCAGTCGAAGACCGTCGGCGACACCATCTCGATCGGCGACACGACGTTCACCGTGGTCGGCATCGTGGCGTCCACGTCGTCCGACTCCGCGACCGCGTCGGATTCGTACATCCCGCTCGACACCGCACAGAAGCTCTCGAGCGAGACCGGCAAGGTCACCACGATCTACGTCTCCGCGGCCTCGTCCTCGAACGTCAGCAGCATCAAGACCGCGCTCGAGAAGAAGCTCACCAAGGCGACCGTCTCCACCGAGGCCGACCTCGCATCGAGCGTGTCCGGGTCCCTCTCGACCGCGTCGAGCCTCGTGTCGAACCTCGGCACCTGGCTGTCGATCGTGGTCCTCGCCGCCGCGTTCCTCATCGCCATCCTGTTCACGATCTCCGGCGTCAGCCGCCGCACCCGCGAGTTCGGCACCCTGAAGGCCATCGGCTGGTCCAACGGCCGCATCACCCGGCAGGTCGCCGGGGAGTCGTTCGTCCAGGGCATCATCGGCGGCGTCGTCGGAGCCGTCGCGGGCCTGGTCGGCATCCTCGTCATCAACGTCATCGCCCCCACCATCTCCGCCAGCGCCTCCAGCACCGGCACGAACGGGGCCCGTGGCGGCGCCGGCACCGGCGGCGGGTTCCCCGGGGCCGCCGCCACCGGCGCGGCGAACGCCGGCACGAGCGGATCCGGTGCGACCTCGGGTGGGTTCGGCGGGGCGGGGGGCTTCGGCGGCGGACAGACGGCCTCGACCACCGACGTCGTGCTGCATGCCCCCGTCACCGTCGAGATCATCCTCGTCGCGATCGGTCTGGCGATCCTCGGCGGGCTGCTCGCCGGTGTCCTCGGCGGCTGGCGGGCCTCCCGGCTCCGCCCGGCAGAAGCACTCCGGAGCGTCGCCTGATGCCCACCGACACGTCCTCGAACCCCTCTCGGATCCCGAGCGCCACCGACCAGTCAGGAGCACCGATGTCCACCACGGACCGCGTCTCGACCATCGCACCCGCCGCAGCACCGGCCAGCGGGAACCGCCCGATGTACCAGCTGAGCGGCGTCGGCAAGACCTACGCCCAGAAGAACAAGAAGGTCACCGCCCTGGCCGGGGTCGACCTCGAGATCCCGACCGGCCAGCTCGTCGCGATCCAGGGTCCGACCGGCGGCGGCAAGTCGACGCTGCTGCAGATGCTCGGCGCGCTCGACCGACCCACGTCCGGGTCCGTCGTGCTCGGCGACCGGGACATCGCCAAGCTCGGCGACGGCGCCCTCACCGAGATCCGGGCATCCGAGATCGGGTTCGTGTTCCAGTCCTTCAACCTCATCCCGACGCTGACCGCCCGCGAGAACGTCGAGACGGCGTTCGCGGGGTCGCTCGCCCGGTCGTCACGTGACGAGATCACCCGGAGCGCGACCGCGGCGCTCGAGTCGGTCGGACTGGGCGAGCGCCTCGAGCACCTGCCCGCCGAGCTGTCCGGCGGCCAGCAGCAGCGTGTCGCGATCGCCCGGGCGCTGGTCAAGAACCCGAAGGTGCTCCTGGCGGACGAACCGACGGGGGCACTCGACGAGGGCACCCGTGACGAGATCATGTCGATCATCGAGGGTCAGTGGAAGGACCGCGGCCTGACGGTCGTCATCGTGACGCACGACTCGTGGGTCGCCCGCCGCGCCGAGCGCCGTCTGCACATCAAGAACGGCCAGGTGCGCGACATCTGACCGTCCCGCACGCACGGCATCTGCGCCGAAATTGCACGACACGCCGCTTCCCCACGACGGGAGGCGGCGTGTCGTGCGATCTCGACGCGGGTCAGTCGACTGGGTAGTCGCAGTAGGCGAACCACGTCGAGCTCGGCGCCCACGGCGGCACGTTCACCGTCCCCTGGCCACCCTGCATCACCGCGACGGTCCGCGGAGCCTCGGTCGTGGTCCCGAGCACGGCGTCACCGGGGAGCATCCGGAGTTCGACGTCGCGGTCGGCCGGGTGCCCCTGGGTACCCGTCGGGTACGCCAGGTACAGCAGGTGCCGGCCGTCCGGGGACGGGTGGGGGAACCAGTTCACGCGCTCGTCGTGCGTCAGTTGCTCCGCTCGTTCCGTCAGCGCGGGGTGCTCCGCGGTGCTGTCCGGCACCCCGTCGAGTCGCAACCGTGTCAGCTGCGCGTGCCCGGGCTCGGGCTCCCATCGTTCGGAGTTCCAGAGCAGGGCGGACCCGTCCGGGGCGAACACCACGCCGTCGTCGGCGTGCTCGTCGCGCGTCACGAACGTCGGCTCGCCGGTCGCCGGGTCCACGAGCGCGACGTCCGTCGACCACACGCCGTCGTCCGACAGCTCGCCGACGATCGCCGCGAGCGAGGACCCGTCGGGCGCGACGCCGTGCAGGTAGAACTTGCGGCGGACCGGCGCGGCGGCGGCGTCGGTGATGCGCTCGGCAGGCTCGGCCGCGGTGCCCTCGGGCAGTGCGACGCGGTAGAGGTCGCCGTCGCGGGCGGAGACCACGATCGAGGTGCCGGACGGATCGAGCACGTGGTCGTTGTTGATCTCCGGGACACCGTCCATCGGGACCCGCGCCAGGTCGTTCTCGTCGAGGACCACGCCGGTCCGCGGCACGGGGAGCGTGAAGAGGTCGCCGTCGCCGTTGAGCACGAGCCGTTCGTCCGAGGTCCCCGCCCGGTCGATCCACACGTTCGGCGCCTCGACGAGCACGCGGTCACTCACGAACACGACGCGGTCCTCACCGGTCGTCACGTCGACCACGTGCACCCGGCTCGTCTGTCCGGGCCGCAGCTGCCGCCCGCGCGGCTCACTCGTGCTGTCGTCGCTCATGGTCTCCATCCTCTCCTGGTCCGCCGCCGTCCGCCGGTCGCTCGGACGCGCCGTGCGGAGACAGGTCGGCCTGTCCCGCCGGCTCCGGACCGTCGCGCCAGCGACGGGGCGACCGTGCCGGGAGGGACGGTGCGGGTCCGACCCGCACCGTCCCTCCGCGAGTGGCTCGTCCCTACTTGACGGCGCCTGCGGTCAGACCGGCGACGAACTGCCGCTGGACGATGAGGAACGCGACGACGACCGGGATGCTGACCACGAGCGAGGCGGCCATGATCTGGTTCCAGTACACGTTCGTCTGGGTCGAGTACTGCTGCAGGCCCACGGCGAGGGTCTGCGAGTTCCCGTTCGTCAGGACGGACGCGAACAGCACCTCACCCCAGCTCGTCATGAACGAGTAGATCGCGACGGCCACGATGCCCGGTCGCGCGGCCGGCAGGATCACCCGGAACAACGCCCCGAGCGGACCCGACCCGTCCACCATGGCGGCCTCGTCGAGATCGCGCGGGATGGTCTCGAAGTAGCCGGCGAGCATCCAGATCGAGAACGGCAGCACGAACGTCAGGTAGGTGATGATCAGGCCGAGCTGGGTGCCGACGAGCTGGATGCCGAGCAGCTGGTCCAGGTTGACGAAGATGAGGTACAGCGGCAGCAGGAACAGCACGCCGGGGAACATCTGGGTCGCCAGGATCGAGGTGGTGAACGTGCTGCGACCGCGGAACGTCCACCGCGACACCGCGTAGGCGGCGAAGATCGCGATGGCGAGCGAGAACAGCGTCGCGATCGAGCAGACGACCAGGCTGTTCACGAAGTAGGTCGCCAGCGGCACCGTGGTCCAGATGTCGATGAACGGCTGGAAGGTGAGGTGTGTCGGGATCCACGTGAACGCGCCCTGCACGTCACCGAGCGGCTTGAGGGCCGAGGTGATCATGACGTACAGGGGCACGATCGTGAAGATCGACAGCAGGACGATGACGATGACGCGGAACGTCTTGGAGCCAGTTGTCTCACGCACGCTGGGACCTCCGGTTGGTGAAGAGCAGGTAGGCGCTCGTGACGATGAGCAGGAACAGCAACAGCAGCACGCTCATCGCGGCACCGGAGCCGAAGTTCCACGTGATGAACGAGGCGTTGTAGATGTGGAACGAGATGAGGTCCGCGGCCGGCGGCTGCGCGGTCGAGCCGAACAGCACGTAGGGCGTGTTGAAGTCGTTGAACGTCCAGAGGAACATCACGAGGACCAGGGTGACGTTGACCGACCGCACCATCGGCAGGGTGATGCTGCGCCACTGCCGGAACGGCTTGGCGCCGTCCACCGAGCTCGCCTCGTAGACGTCCTGCGGGATCGACTGCAGGCCTGCCATGAGCATGAGGAACGCGAACGGCCACAGCCGCCAGATGGCGACGATCACGATCGCGACGAACGCGTTGTTGCCGATGAGCCAGAACGGACCGTGCGCCATGAGGTGCAGCTGGTCGACGAGGATGTGGTTGATCGCGCCGGTGTCGCGCTGGAACATGAACTTCCAGGCGATGATGCCGGCGTAGAGGGGCAGCGCGTAGGGCACCAGGAACAGTGTGCGGAACAGGGAGCGTCCGCGGAACTCGCGCTGCAGGGCGACCGCCGCGGCCATGCCGAGGACCCACGCGAACCCGACCACCAGGACGGTGAACCCGCACGTCACCAGGAACGAGTTGAGCAGGCTCTTGCCGATCGCCTGGTTGAAGTCGAGCGCCACGCTGTAGTTGTGCAGGCCCGCCCACGGTGCGCTCGACCAGTTGGCGATGAAGTACTTGGTGAGCTGGACGAGGCTGATCCAGATGCCGGTGAGCATCGGGACGATGTGGATGAGCAGCTCGAACAGGATCGCGGGAGCCAGGAGCACGTACGGCAGCCACTGCCCGTGACGGCGCCGCTTGGGCGGCTTGTTCGCGAGCGTGGACCGTGAGTCGGTCGTCAGCTCCGCAGCTCGGGACGACTCGGGGAGGACCGTCGTTGACATGTGGATCACCTTCCGGCGGGTGCAGGGATGGGAAGGGGCGGCGCCCCGGGCGATGGCACCATCGCCCGGGGCGCCGTCGGGATCAGCCGTTGGCCTGGGACACCTGGTCCTGCGCGGTCTGCAGCGCCGACTTGATCTGGCTGGTCGACACCGTGCTGCCGGTGGCGATCTTGGCGAACATGTCGTTCATCGACTTGCCCACGGTGGACTCGAACTGGTCCTCGGCCGGCACCAGCGGCAGCGGCTTCGCCATCGTGTTGTAGATGTTGAGGAACGTCTTCGTCTCGGCGGACAGGTCCGTCGCGTTCGCGGCGCTCTTGAGCACCGGCAGGGCCGCGTACGGCTTGTCGAGGGTCGCCTGGGTGCTCTCGCTCGTCATGAACTTGACGAACTTGAGGGCGCCGTCCTTGTTCTTCGTGTTCTTGAAGATGGACAGGTTGATACCGGCCGGGAAGCTCGCGATCTGCTTCGCACCCGTCGGCGCCGGGAAGGGCACCACACCGTACTTGTCGGCGGACATGCCGTTCGACTGGATGGTGGCGTCGGCGTTGTTCTGGTTGAGGATCATCGCCGCCTTGCCCTTGGCGAAGTCCGACGTCGACTGCGTCGCGTTGTCGTACTGGGCGTTCGAGGTGTTCACGGCCTTCTGGGTCTGCATCAGGTCGAGGTACCGCTTGATGCCGTTGACGTTCGCGGTCGAGGTGAACGTCGGGTCACCCTTGCTGTTGAACCACTGGCCACCGTTCTGCGCCGAGTTGATGAACGCGAAGTGCGCGTTCTCGGTGTAGGAACCCGCGGCGAGGGAGAAACCGTACTGACCCTTGGCCGGGTCGGTGAGCTTCTGCGCGTCGCTCGTCAGTTCCTCCCACGTCGTCGGCGGCTTGAGACCGGCGGCGGCGAACATGGCCTTGTTGTAGAAGAGGCCGTAGGCGAGGCCGTAGAGCGGGACGCTCGTCACGGTCTTGCCGGGGGCACCACCGGTGGACAGCGGCACCTTGCCGAACTTGTCCGAGCCGCCGATCGCCTTCATCGCCGAGCTGTCGAACGGCATGAACGCGCCGGTGGCCTGGAGCGACGTCGCCCAGGTGTTGCCGATGTTGACCACGTCCGGGCCCTGGCCACTCGTGACCGCGGTCTGGATCTTGTTCTGCAGGTCGTTCCACCCGATGACCTGGAGGTTCACCTTGATCCCGGTCTGCTTGGTGAACTTGGCCAGCTCCGGCGTGAGCACCTCCTTGTCGTTCTGGAGGCTCGTGCCCTGGTTGCTCGCCCAGTAGGTGAGCGTCTTGCCGTCGCTGCTGGAGGATCCGGATGAACCGGAGGAGGAACAGGCCGCGAGGCCCGTGACCATCAGTGCGCCTGCGGCGGCGACGGCCAGTGCGCGGAATGTGGTGCGCATGACTCTCTGCTTTCTCGTCGTTGAGTGGGAGGTGCTATCGGGAAGGGAAAAGAAGGGAAACGGAAGTTCGGGGACCCGCGCGGCCGTCGGTGTCGGCCGCGCGGGTCGGGGTCAGGCGAGCGTCGACGCCGCGGGGTCGAAGTCCTCGGGGAGGACGGGACTCGAGGACACCGTGCTCTCGACGCGGACGGGGCCGTGCTGCTCGGCGGCCTCGGCGATCGAGACCATGACGTCGAGCACGTGGAACGCCAGCGCACCGGGGACGCGTTCGGGCACGTCGGCGCGGATCGCGCGAGCGAGCTCGACGACGCCGGTCCCCCGCGTGTAGGTCGACCCCGTGGCGGGGATGACCTCGGGCTCCTCGGAGCCGGCGGTCCAGAGCTTCGTGTCCCCGTCGAACATGTTCGGGTCGGGGAACACCACGGTGCCCGTCTCGCCCGAGACCTCGACGAACCCGGCACGCGGCTGGGCCGACTCGAAGCTGAAGATGCTCTGCGCGCTGCCACCGTTCTCGAACTCGATGAGCGCCGAGTAGTGCGTCGGGACCTCGACCGGGAACTCCGTGCCGGCCTTCGGCCCGGACCCGATCACACGGGTGGCGCGGGCCTTCGACGCGGTTGCGCTCACCTGCGCGACCGGGCCGAACACCTGGACGAGCGTCGTCAGGTAGTACGGGCCGATGTCGAACAGCGGGCCACCGCCGAACGCGAACAGGAACTCGGGGCTCGGGTGCCAGGACTCGGGCCCGGGGCTCTGCATGATCGTCAACGCGTTGAGGGGCGTGCCGATCGCGCCACCGGCGATGGTGCGGAGGGACGTCTGGAGCCCGGCGCCGAGGAACGTGTCCGGCGCGACGCACACGCGCTTGCCCGCGGCGTGGGCCGCCTCGACGAGGGCGCGGCCGCTCTCGCGGTCGAGGGCGTACGGCTTCTCGCCCCAGACGTGCTTGCCGGCCTCGAGTGCCTTGGTGGCGACCTCGACGTGGGCGGCGGGGATGGTCAGGTTCACGACGATCTCGATGTCGTCGATGGCGAGGAGTTCATCGACCGTGCCGGAGCCGGGGACGTTCCACTTCTCCGCCTGTGCCGCCGCACGCGGCAGGTCGATGTCCGCGATGAACAGGACCTCGAGGTCGGGGAAGACGGTGAGGTTGGAGAGGTACTGGTCGCTGATCACGCCGGCGCCGATGACGCCGACGCCGACCCGGCCGGTGCGTGCGGCGCTCATGCCCGGACCCCCGTGAGGAAGGCGTGGCTGTCGGCGACGGCCTGGAACACGTCGCCCTCGTGGTCGTCGAGTTCGATGACCTGCTGGGCCTGCGGCGCCGCGGCGATGATCTCGCGGACGGGCATGATGCCGTTGCCGACCGCGACCTGGGCCTTGTCGTTCTTCGTCCCGTCACCGTCCTTGACGTGCAGGAACCGGACCTTGTCACCGAGCTTGCCGAGGATCTCGACCGCGGAGTCACCCCCGACCTGGCACCAGTACGTGTCGAGCTCGAGCACGACGTCGTCGTGCAGGGCGTTCGCGAACACCTCGTAGGCGGAGACGCCGTCGATGCGGTGCTCGAACTCGAACGCGTGGTTGTGGTACCCGAGGGCCAACCCGTGGTCCGCTGCCCGTGCGGCGACGGCTCCGAGCTCGCGGGCGATCGCCTCGACGTCCTCGCGGGTGGTCCAGCGCGCCTCGTCGATGTGCGGGTCGATGAGCGTGGTGAGGCCGACGGTGACGCTCGCGCTGAGGATGCGATCGAGGTCGAGGCCGGCGTCGCCGAGGAGGCGAGCGTGACCGCTCGGCGCGGTGAGGCCCGTGGCCTGCAGCGCCTCGGCGTACTCGTCCGCGCGGTCGACGTAGCCGGCGAGCTCGACGTTCGTGAACCCGATGTCGGCGATGCGCCGCAGGGTTCCGGGTAGATCGGTCGCGATGGCGTCCCGGACGGTGTAGAGCTGGACCGAAAGCGGTGGGGTCACCTGGTTCTCCTCGTCGAGTGGTGCGGTACCGGCCGGTGTCGGTCCTCCTCCGCGAGGGGCGCCGGCGCTGGCCGCAGGTCACACTACGAGCACTTCTGCCGAGCGTCAAGCAGAAGTCCCATGTCGCTCGGCGATCTTGCTTGCTGCCGCCGTCGTTAGTGTGGTTCACTCCGACCATGGTCGATCTGACGCGTGCGGCAGCGCCGCCCACCGTCGGGGCGAGTGAGCTGTTCCAGATCCTGCGGGACGGCGTCCCCCGTACCCGCGCCGAACTCGCCGCCCGCACCGGGCTGTCCCGCTCGACCGTCAGCGTGCGCCTCGACGCGCTCGTCGAGGTCGGCCTCGTCGGCCCGCTCGACACCGCTGTCTCGACGGGCGGACGGCCACCCGCGCAGATCGCACTCCGACCGACCGCGCGGGTCGTCGCCGCCGCCGACCTCGGTGCCTCCCACGGGCGTGTCGCGCTGACCGACCTCATGGGCAACCGCCTCGCGATGGACGAGGCCCGCATCGACATCGCCGAGGGGCCCGTCCCGATCCTCGAGTGGCTCGTCGGGCGCCTGGACCTGCTGCTCGACCGGATCGGTCGCCGCCGCGAGGACGTCGTCGCCATCGGGATCGGTCTGCCGGGCCCGGTCGAGTTCTCCACCGGACGCCCCGCCAATCCGCCGATCATGCGCGGCTGGGACGGCTTCGACGTCCCCGGATGGGTGCGCCAGCACATCGACACCCACGTGCTCGTCGACAACGACGTCAACATCGCGGCGCTCGGCGAACGGGAGCACGCGTGGCCGGACGTCGACCACATGATGTTCGTCAAGGTCGCCACCGGTATCGGCTCCGGCATCGTGTCCGAGGGCCGCCTCCAGCGTGGCGCTCAGGGCACCGCCGGCGACATCGGGCACGTCCGCGTCGCCCGCGCGGGCGAGGTCCCCTGCCACTGCGGCAACACGGGCTGCCTGGAGGCCGTCGCCTCCGGTCCGGCGATCGCCCGCGCGCTGCGCGCGAAGGGCCACGACGTCACGTCGAGCGAGGACATCCTCGCGCTCGTCGCCCGCGCGGACATCGACGCGATCGGCGCCGTCCGGCAGGCCGGCCGCGACATCGGCGAGGTCCTCGCCACGTGCGTCTCGCTCATGAACCCGGCCGTCATCGCGCTCGGCGGGTCGATGGCGCAGGCGGGGGAACACCTCCTGGCCGGCGTGCGCGAGGTCGTCTACTCCCGATCCATGCCGCTCGCGACCTCGCACCTGGTCATCGCGCAGTCCCGCGCGGGCTCCGCCGCCGCGTTGCACGGCGCGTCCGCCCTGGCGATCGACTACGCGCTCTCCCCCGCAGGGATCGACGAGATGGTGGCCGTGGGCGAGGATCGCCGCCTCGTGTCCTCCTGACCGTCCCGGCGCGAGGGACAATGGTCGCGTGACCATCGTGCAGCCGACGCTCTCCCTCTGGGACGACGACGACGCGTACGACCGGTTCACGGTCCTCCGCGACCACACCGCGCGCATCCTGGCCGACGCGACCGACCGCGTCGGCTGGCTCCGTGCCCGCGCGGCCGGGATCACCGCGACCGACGTCGCCCGGCTCGCGTCCCTCCACGCCGTGGAGGCCGTGGTCGCCGACAAGCGCTACGGCTCACGGTTCTCGGGCAACGCGTTCACGGACCACGGTCGCGAACGCGAACCGGTGATCGCCGCCTGGGTCGCCGCCACGCACGGCATCGAACCGTCGAGCGCCCTGTTCCACGCCCGCACGAACCGAGCCCACCTCGCCACACCGGACGGCGTCGGACACGATCACCAGGGTCGTCTGGTGCTCGCCGAGATCAAGACGACGTCGACGGGCTGGCGTCGGATCCCCCGCCACTACCTGCGGCAGATCTGGTGGCAGCAGTACGTGCTCGGCGCTGAGCGCACGCTGTTCGTGTGGGAACGACACGACGACTTCGTGCCCGTCGCCGACGAGCCCGAGTGCCGCTGGGTGGATCGCGACGACGACCAGATCCGCGGGCTCGTCGAACTCGCCGACCTCGTGCTCGACCGCCTCCGCGTCGCCCGGAGCTGACGCCGGGGCTACCGCCGCTCGACGCGGAGGAGCCGCACCCGCGCCACCCGCGCGACGACGATGCCGATGAGGGTGATGAACACCCCGATCGCCACACATGCGATCGCCACGACGCCGTAGCCCTGCCGCGGATCGAGGAACGGGTACGGCACCCAGCCGTCGGTGCCGCCCCGGACGAGGACCACGCCGAGCCAGACCGCGGGGTAGACGAGGAACCACGGAACGCGCCGCAGCGAGATCGGACGTCGGTCGTCGACGAAGAGCCAGTCGAGTGCCAGGTAGAGCGGCACCCAGCGGTGCAGGACGTCGTTCGACCAGGCGAGCCCGAACGCGCCGAGCGGGACGTGCACGAGGAGGGTGTTGTACACGACGCCCGTCGTGGCCATGTACGTCGTGGCAGCGGCGCGCACGAACGTCAACCGGCTCGTCGACCGTCCACGCGCGGCGAGCACCACGACCGCGACGAGCACCACCGCGGCCACGCAGTTCGACTGGATGGTGAAGTACCCGAAGAAGTCCCACGGTCGGAACACGTCCCCGCGCACGAGCACCACGAGCTGTCCCACCACCGCGGTCACGATCGCGATCGCGACGACGAGCCGGACGGCGGACACGACGGTGAGGCTGGTGCGCACGTGGCTCACAGTAGTGGCCCCGGCTGCTGCACCGGGCCTCCCGACAGCTGCCTGTGGACGTCTGCGGAGCGCGGGCGGTGCTGTGGGCGGACGGTCCCTGTCGGCGGATGGTCCCCGGCGGCTCGGACGGCGCAGGAACGCGGAACGGCCCACACCGCGTGCAGCGGTGTGGGCCGTTCGGGTCCTCCGGGACTCAGCCGATCGCGTTGACGTCGAGCGGGATGCCCGGGCCGAACGTCGTCGAGATGGCGCCCTTCGTGATGTAGCGGCCCTTCGAGGCGCTCGGCTTGAGGCGGACGACCTCGTCGAGTGCGGCGGTGAGGTTCTCGTTCAGCTGCTCCGGCGTGAACGAGGCCTTGCCGACGACGAAGTGCACGTTGGCGTGCTTGTCGACGCGGAACTCGATCTTGCCGCCCTTGATGTCGTTCACCGCACCCGCGACGTTCGGGGTGACGGTGCCCGTGCGGGGGTTCGGCATGAGACCACGCGGGCCGAGGACGCGGCCGAGACGACCGACCTTGCCCATGAGTTCCGGCGTCGCGACGGCGGCGTCGAACGAGGTGTAACCGCCGGCCACCTTCTCGATGAGCTCGTCGCCACCGACCTCGTCGGCACCCGCGGCGATGGCGGCCTCGGCCGCCGCACCCGTCGCGAAGACGATGACCCGGGCGGTCTTGCCGGTGCCGTGCGGGAGGATGACGGTGCCGCGCACCATCTGGTCCGCCTTGCGGGGGTCGACGCCGAGCTTCAGCGCGACCTCGACGGTCGAGTCGAACTTGCTCGAGCCGGTCTCGCGCGCGATGTCGACGGCCTCGGACGGGGTGTAGTACCGGTCGGCCTCGATCTTCGCGGCCGCGGCCCGGTAGGCCTTGGAATTCTTCGCCATGGTGGTTCTCCTAGTCGAGAGTGTGGTTGACGAGCCTGGCGAGGCTCTCCCACGGGGGTGTCGGAAGGGGTGCGGGGCCTCAGGCCTCGACGGTGATGCCCATGGAGCGGGCGGTGCCGGCGATGATCTTCGCCGCGGCGTCGACGTCGTTGGCGTTGAGGTCGGCCTGCTTCGTCTCGGCGATCTGACGGACCTGGTCCATCGAGATGCGCGCGACCTTGACCGTGTGCGGGGTCGCGGACCCCTTCTGGATCCCGGCGGCCTTCTTGATGAGCTCGGCGGCCGGCGGGGTCTTGAGGACGAACGTGAACGAGCGGTCCTCGTACACGGTGATCTCGACCGGGACGACGTTGCCGCGCTGGGACTCGGTCGCCGCGTTGTAGGCCTTGCAGAACTCCATGATGTTCACGCCGTGCTGACCGAGCGCGGGACCGATCGGCGGGGCGGGGTTGGCCGCGCCGGCGTTGATCTGCAGCTTGATCAGGCCCGTGACCTTCTTCTTCGGAGCCATGTCTCTTCCTTCTCCTGGGTTCGAACGCACGGGGACCCGTGCACTCTCCCGCTCGTCCGGCCGTTCCGGACCGCGGTGGCGAGCTCGGTCCGCGATACGGATCCGAGCCCAAACTCGAACAGTCTACTAGAGCTTCGTCACCTGGTCGAAGCTGAGTTCGACCGGCGTCTCGCGCTCGAACAGCGAGACGAGGACCGTGAGCTTGCCGCTCTCCGGCTTGATCTCGGAGATCGACCCCGGCAGACCCGCGAACGAGCCCTCCTTGATGGTGATCGTCTCGCCGATCTCGAAGTCGACCTCGGCGGGGGTGACGCGCTGTGCCGCGGCACCACCCTTCGCGCCGCCCTTGGCCGGGGCCACCTCGGCCACCTGCACCAGGCTCTTCAGCATGCCGAAGGCCTCGTCGAAGCGGAGCGGCGTGGGGTTGTGCGCGTTGCCGACGAAGCCCGTGACGCCCGGCGTGTGACGCACGACCGACCAGCTGTCCTCGTCGAGGTCCATGCGGACGAGCACGTAACCCGGGATCCGGACACGCGTGACGAGCTTGCGCTGGCCGTTCTTGATCTCGACGACGTCCTCCATCGGGACCTCGACCTGGTAGATCGCGTCCTCCATGGACATCGACACCATGCGGTTCTCGATGTTGGACTTCACACGACGCTCGAAGCCGGCGTAGGAGTGGATGACGTACCACTTGCCCGGCTTCATCCGGAGCTCGGTCTTGAACGCCTCGTACGGGTCGACCTCGACCTCGTCCTCGTCCTCGTCGCCCAGCGCGTCGGCGGCCTCCTCGGCGGCCAGGTCCGCGTTGGCGGCGACGAGGTCACCCTCGGCCTCCTCGGCCTCGAGCTCGAGCTCTTCCTCGTCCTCCACCGCCTCGACGGCGGCCTCGGCCTCTTCCGGCGTGTCGATCTCGAGCGCGTCGTCGACGATCGCGTCGGCCTCGGGGTCGCGCGACTCGGCGAGGGCGGCGAGCGCCTCGTCGAACGCGTCGCCGTCGGTCGCGCCGGTGGCGAGGGCCTCGTCCTCGTCCTCGACGGACATGGCGCGCTCCTCGGCGGACTCGATCGAGCGGCCTTCGGAGGTCTCGACGTTGCCTTCCTGGTTCTCCTCGACCTCGGAGCCCTGCTCGGCGGCGGTCGAGAGGTCGATGTCGTCGCGAGCGCGAGAGTTGTCAGACACTGTCGGTTCTTTCCGTTCGGTTGGCGGATCGGGTGTTCGTTCGGTCCGGTCCGGCGGTGCGGCGCGGCCCCGGGGAGCCGACGCGGATCAGGACTCCGGTCCGGAGCCCGTGGTGGTCGTCAGGAGGTCGCGCCGTTCCCGAAGACGTAGCCGACGCCCCACCCGAACACGAAGTCGAGCACGGACACGAGCACCATCATCACGACGACGAAGACGAGCACGACACCGGTGTAGCTGAACAGCTCCCGACGCGTCGGCGTGACGACCTTGCGGAGTTCAGCGATCACCTGGCGGATGAACAGCGCGACGGCGGCGACGGGACCGCGACGCTTCTCGCGGTCACGCTTCGCCTTGGTGACGACGTCGTCGGTCGTCGTCGTCTCCAGGTCTCTTCTCGCCACTTCACACCCTTCGGAGGCCAGATCGCAGACGGTGCGCCTGCTGACCCGTCGTCCGGTCCGCACCGGATCGTGCGGACCGAGCTGCAGGGCGGACAGGACTCGAACCTGCAACCTGCGGTTTTGGAGACCGCTGCTCTACCAATTGAGCCACCGCCCTTCGGAAGGGCTCGCCCTTCCGTCGGTGAGGGAATCCATCCGCTCGACCGTGTCACCCTACCGGGTGCCCGACCGAGGGGCGATCACACGGCGAAGAGGCGCGCGAGAGCGTGGCGGATTCCGACCACCGCGCATCAGTCTACGGGAGCGGCGGAGGCGGTGTCCACTCGGGTGCCTCCAGCCGGGCGGGGCGCCCCGGTAGGCTGACCGCGTGAGCACCGAAGCCCCCCGTTCCGCGCCCCGCATCGCCTCCCGTGTCGCCGCCATCGCCGAGTCGGCGACGCTCAAGGTCGACGCCAAGGCGAAGGCGCTCAAGGCCGAGGGGCGCCCGATCGTGTCGTTCGCGGCGGGCGAGCCCGACTTCGCGACGCCGCAGCACGTGGTCGACGCCGCCGTCGACGCCGCCCGCGACCCCCGCAACCACCACTACACACCGGCCGCCGGGCTGCCCGAGCTGCGGGAGGCGATCGTGGCGAAGACCCGGACCGTGTCCGGCGCGGACGTCACCGCCGGACAGGTGATCGTCACGAACGGTGGCAAGCAGGCGGTCTACCAGGCGTTCGCGACCCTCGTCGACGTCGGCGACGAGGTCCTCCTGCCCGCCCCCTACTGGACCACCTACCCCGAGGCGATCCGTCTCGCGGGCGGCGTGCCGGTCGAGGTCTTCGCCGGGAGCGACCAGGACTACCTCGTCACGGTCGAGCAGCTCGAGGCCGCCCGCACCGACCGCACGAAGGTGCTCCTGTTCTGCTCGCCGTCCAACCCCACGGGCGCCGTGTACTCCCCCGAGCAGACCCGCGCGATCGGCGAGTGGGCGCTCGAGCACGGCATCTGGGTGATCAGCGACGAGATCTACCAGGACCTCGTCTACGACGGCACGGTCGCGACGGGGATCCTCGCCGCCGTGCCCGCGCTCGCGGACCAGACGGTGCTCGTCAACGGCGTCGCGAAGACCTACGCGATGACCGGCTGGCGCGTCGGGTGGATGATCGGCCCGGCGGACGTCGTCCGCGCCGCCGGCAACCTGCAGTCGCACCTCTCATCGAACGTCTCGAACGTCTCGCAGCGTGCGGCGATCGCGGCGCTCACCGGGCCGCAGGAGCCGGTCATCGCCATGCGCGAGGCCTTCGCCCGTCGGCGCCGACTCATCGTCGACGGTCTCAACGCCATCCCCGGGTTCACCACGCCCACGCCGCAGGGCGCCTTCTACGCCTACCCGGACGTCACGGCGCTGCTGGGCCGCACCTGGCGGGGCGTGACGCCGACCACGTCCCTCGAGCTCGCGGACATGATCCTGGACGAGGCCGAGGTCGCTGTCGTGCCCGGGGAGGCGTTCGGACCGAGCGGGTACCTGCGCCTGTCCTACGCACTCGGCGACGACGACATCCGCGAGGGCGTCGCACGTCTGACGCGCCTGTTCTCCTGATCCACCGCGGCCCGCGCCCCGACGAACGGGTCGCCGGCCGGGAGGCCCGACACGTGCCCGGAACGTGCGTCCCGGCGAGCGGTCAGTCCGGCACCGAGTCGAGCAGGTCACCGACGACGACGGGTTCCGGCACGAGGGCGACGCCGAACCGGGTCATGACCATCGTCTGGACGTAGCGCGCGAGCTCGGCGACCTCGCTCGCGCTGGCGCCACCACGGTTCGTCAGCGCGAGCGTGTGCTTCGACGACACGGCGGCCCGCGACCCGGGCAGGGCGAACCCGCGGTGCACGCCGGCGTGCTCGACGAGCCAGGCCGCGCTGAGCTTCACCCGCTCGTCGGCGACCGTCGGGGGCGCCGCCGGAGCAGACCCGAGCGGGACGACCGCCGGAGCGGCGTCCGGTGCGACCGGCCAGCGCGGTGCGTCGAGCGGCAGGGTCGCGGCGAACGTGGGCGACACGATCGGGTTCGTGAAGAACGACCCCGCGCTCGCGGTGTCCGCGTCCGTCGGGTCGAGCACCATGCCCTTCGCGGCGCGGAGGCCGAGGACCGCCGACCGGACCGCGGTCGGGGCGACGGCCGCGCCGAGCTCCACGGCGAGCGCGGTCGCGAGCTGCGGGTACCGCACGGGGACGCCACGGTCGTCGGCGAGACCGAGGCGGAACTCGACGGTGAGCACGACCCCCCGGCGTCCGCGCTTGAACACGCTCGTGCGGTATCCCAGGCCCAGTTCGTCGACGGGGAGCCAGGCCCGCTCTCCGGTGTCGGCGTCGAGGAACTCCACCGCGGCGAGGACGTCGCCGACCTCGACTCCGTACGCGCCGACGTTCTGCACGGGACTGGCACCCGTCGTCCCGGGGATCCCGGAGAGCGCCTCGAGTCCGGTCCAGCCGCGTTCGACGGTCCGGGCGACCAGGTCGTCCCAGGGTTCGCCCGCCGCGACGCGGAGCCGGACGGCGTCCGAACCGTCCGGGACGACCTCGACCCCGCGGGTCCGGACCAGCAGGACCGTTCCGGGGAACCCGGCGTCGGCGGCGAGCAGGTTGCTCCCGCCGCCCACCACGAGCCAGTCGTCGCCGTCGGCCCAGGTCCGTCGGGCCGCCTCGACCAGCTCGTCCGTCGTCGCACACACGACGAGCCGGGTCGGACGGCCGCCGACGCGCAGGGTCGTGAGCTCCGCGAGTGCGGTCACCGACTCGGTCAGCGGAACACCACCCACACCTGGGCCTTGCCGAGCACGGTGACGCCCGCCGCGGTGACCGTGAGGTCGATGCGCTCCGGGCGGCCGTCGTCGTCGAGCAGCCCGATCGTCGCGACGACCGCGACGTCGGCGCCGCCCTCGGCGTCGACGACCACGGGACGGGTGAAGCGCACCCCGTACTCGCGGACCCACCCGCGGTCACCGAGCCACTCGGCGACCGGCTGCACGGCGAGCCCCATCGTGAGCATGCCGTGCGCGAGCACACCGGGGAGCCCGACCGCCGCCGCGACGTCGTCGCGGTAGTGGATCGGGTTGAAGTCGCCGGAGGCCCCCGCGTACCGCACGAGGGCATCGCGCGTCAGGTGCACCGTCCGCTCGGCCACGACGGCACCGACCTCGCTCGCGCCGGTGGTGTCGACCGCGCTCATGCGACGTCCCCCCGCACGACCAGGGTCGACGTGGCGGTCACGACGTGGGCTCCCGAAGCGTCGACGACGGCGGACTCCGCCGTGACCATCGCGTTGCCGCCGAGGGTCTTGACCCCCGTCACCGTCAGGGTGGCCGTGAGTTCGTCGCCGGCGACGATGGGTCGCTCGTAGCGGAAGCGCTGCTCGCCGTGCACGACCCGCGCGAAGTCGAGCCCCGCGTCCGGCTCGGCGAGGAGCTGCGCGAGCGTGGCCTCCTGCACGACGACCGCGAACGTGGCCGGCGCGACGACGTCGGGGTACCCGGCGGCGCGGGCGGCCGCGGCGTCGAGGTGGACGGGGGCGGTCGCGAATACGGCGCGAGAGAACTCACGGACCTTCTCGCGACCCACGAGGTACGGCGCTGCCGGCGGGAACGTCCTGCCGACGAGCTCGGGGTTCACTGACACCCGGGCAGTCTACCGAGGACCGCGTGCGCGGCACCCTGCCCGGCTCGGAGCCAGTGAACGAAGACGGTTGTCCCGTGCGCGCACGGCTTCTCCGCGTGCGCGCTCCCCGGCGGTCCCGACGTCCGTCCCGCTCCTAGGATTCCGGGGCAGGAAAGCGAGGGCGAGTGACGCAAGTGTCGGGGCAGCCCCGGTCGACGGAAGAGGACGGTGTCCCCACCGGTCGGCAGGCGAGCACGGACCACGTGGGGTCCGATCACGTGCGCGTGCTCCGTCTCCGCCACGTGGTCAGCCCCGAGGACCACGGGAGCGATCACCACCTCCTGCTCCTCCCGCCCGGCGATCACGATCTCCCCGCGACGCTCGACGTGCTCGAGGCGGTCTCGATCCAACTCGCCGTCCTGCACCGCGTGGCACGGACGACCACGGGCAACGAACGACTCCGGCTCCCCCGTCAGCCCGCGCGCCCCGTCGGCACCGCCCTGGCTCGCTACTGGGCCAGTGCCGCAGCACACGCCCGTGCCGCGGCAGCGCTGCCCGGCGTGGAGGCCGGCAGCATCGTCCGGACGACGGCCGAGGAGTCCCTGGCGGCGGCCACCATCGCGGCCTTCGAGCTCGCGCCGGTCGACGCCGGGCTGACCGAGGCCCCCTTGGCTGTCCGGCGCGCGGTGGCGTTCATGGAGGAGCACGCCGGCGCACCGATCACGATCACGGACGTCGCCGCGGCCGCGCACATGAGCGTCCGCGGACTCCAGAGCGCCTTCCGCCGCGCGCTCGGGTCGACCCCGCTCGAGTACCTGCGGTCCTACCGCCTCCGGAGCGCGCACGCCGACCTCGTGGCCGCGGATCCGTCCCGCGGCGACTCGGTGGCGGCGATCGCGACGCGGTGGGGCCTCATGCACGCCGGGCGGTTCTCGCAGCGCTACCGCGAGCGCTTCGGCGAGTCGCCGATGACGACGTTGCACCGCTGAACCAGCACGTTCGGGACCGTGGTGCCCGCACCACGCCTCGTCAGTGCCGCAGGGTCTCGCCCGGCGACCGGCCGTACTCCTCGCGGTAGGCACGACTGAACCGGCCGGCGTTGCCGAACCCCCAGTGCCCCGCGATCTCGGTGACGGTCGCGCCGGTCCCCGGATCCGCTGCCTCCAGTTCCTCGTGAGCGGCGGCGAGCCGAGCCCGCCGGAGATGGTCGAGCGGCGTCGTGTCGAGGTGCCGACGGAACGCGAGCTGCAGTCCGCGCACCGACATCCGGGCCTCCGCGGCGATGTCGGCCACGCTCATCGGACGGCCGGGGTCGTCCTCGATGAACCGGACGGCGCGCCGCACGGACGACGGGAGCGAACCCGTCCCGCGGACCGTGCCCGACACGACCTCGATCGGGAACGTGTGGAGCGCGGCACCGATGAGCGCGCGGAACGCCTGCTGCCGGACCAGGTCGAAGCCGCCCGACAACTCGTCCTCGCCATCGTCCATGACTCCGCTCGCAGCGAAGTCGACCACGCTGGACCAGAGCGCCGCCGCCGCGGCCGACACGGGCGCCGTGCCGTGGAACCGGACGACCGCCGTCTCGGCGCCGAGGTGCTCCGCGGCGAGCCGCTCGACCGCGGCCGTGGTGACGTTCACGACGAGGAGTCGCGAGTCCTCCGCGTGGCTGCGGACGGCGCCGTGCCACAGGGACGGGCCGGCGGTGGGTCCGGTGTCGACGTTGTCGTAGCGGCCCTCGAGCGTGTGGACGATGCTGAAGCCGTCCGTCAGATCGCTGGCGAGGTCCATGATCGATCCGAAGCGGATCCGGGCGAAGGTGACGTCCTGGTCTCCGTCGACGTGTTGGGTGAACCGGAAGCCACCTCCGGCGGGCACGTCCTGCACCCGCACCGTCGGGTAGACCGTGCGGAGCGCCGCCAAGGCCTCGTCCGGATCGCTCGTGTCGAAACGCGCGTGGATGAGGGCCATGATCCATCCTGCCTGTCGGTCGCACCGCGACTGCAGGGGATGGAGCGGCCGCGGCCAGGACCGGCCGGACCGACGCCAGCGGCGTCGACCGAGCCGGAGAACGGTAGCGAGGGCGGGACTTGAACCCGCGACACCACGATTATGAGCCGTGTGCTCTAACCAACTGAGCTACCCCGCCGCGGACACCGCGGCGCCGGGAGCGCTGCGGGTCGGAGCCCCGAGTCAGGATTGAACTGACGACCCCTTCCTTACCATGGAAGTGCTCTACCACTGAGCTATCGGGGCGTGGCCGCGGACGGGAACCCGGCGCGCGGCACCGTACGAGGATAGCAGAGCCGGCGCGCCGTGCGTGCACCGGTCACGCCCCCCGGGCGTGCCGAGCGTCAGTCCGCGTTGGCCCGGAGCCAGGCGATCGGGTCCACCGCGACGCCGTCGACGTGGACCTCGAGGTGCAGGTGCGGACCGGTGGAGTTACCCGTGCTCCCGACCAGGCCGAGTTCGTCCCCGACCGCGACGTGCTGCCCCTCGACCACCTCGAACGAGTCGTCCTCCATGTGACCGTAGACGCTCACGAACCGCTTGCCGTCGACGTCGTGCTCGACCCACACGTCGTTGCCGTACCCGCCGTCGTCCGCCTGCACCTTGGTCACGGTGCCCGCGGCGATCACCCGGATCGGCGTGCCCGCGCCCGGCGCGAAGTCCGCGCCCTCGTGGAACGTGGAACAGAACGAGCAGCCCTCGACGTTGCGGGCGCCGAATCCGCTCGTGATCGGCACGCCGGTCATGAACGGCCACTGGATGGTCCCGTTCGGGTCGTTCGTGAACGTGTCGCTCGTGTTCGCGGACGCGGCCGCGGGTTGGGAGACCGTGTAGCCGTCCCGACCGGTCTCGGCATCCGAGGCGCCGTCGCCGACGGTCAGGGACTGCGCGGTCGTGCCGGCGGCCGCGTGTCCCGGGAGGGGCATCGGGGACCAGGACGCCTGCGCCGGCAGGGAGGTCGACACGACGAGTCCTGCCACGAAGAGCAGCGCCACCGCACCGGTGACCCGCTCGGCCGCGCGCCGCAGCGCGCCGTCCGTGGCGACCCCGGCCCCGCGGCCCCGCCCGGCACGCCGGGGAGCCGCCACGGCCGCGCGACGCTGCGCCACGACCGGGACCGAGCCCGTCCTGCTCCCCCGCACCCGGGCCGACGTGGCCGCGGCGAGCGGGACACCCGCACCGCGGACGGGCGGGACGACGAGCGGCCGGTGGGCCGGCGTGACCGCCGGACCGTCGGCGGCCTCCGTGTGCGGAGCGGAAGCCGCTGGACGCGACGCGGATCGGACGCGAGCCGACCTGCGTCCACCGCTCCGGGCCTCCCGGCGTTCTGCGTCGATGCGCTGACGCCGGGTGGTCGGAGCGACCGGAGCGTCGGGACCGGTGACGGACGGGGCGGTTGCACTGGCGTCGAAGGGCATGGCGGCGTGGACGAGATCCTCAGGACGGGGCGGAACGCGCTCGCGGGGCGAGCAGTGACGGAACTGGAACGGTACCAGCGGCCGCAGAGGGCCCGCCAGTCACGCACCCCCGACCTGGGGACGGCCGCCGGAGTCCGAGGCCGCCGTCAGGCCGCGCCCTCGAGGCCCCGCACGAGGTCCACGAGCGCTCGGGCGATGACCGGCGCGGCGACGACGTAGCCCCGGGCGTCATCCGATTCCCAGCTCTCGACCGTCGCGCCGGCCTCCGCCGCGACGAGGGCGCCGGCGGCCATGTCCCACGGGTTGATCCCCCGCTCGTAGTAGGCGTCGACGGTCCCCGTGGCCACCGCGCAGAGGTCGAGTGACGCCGCTCCCCCACGTCGGATGTCCCGGATCTCGGTGATGAGTCCCGCGAGCACCCGGACCTGGTCGCGGCGGCGCTCGGCGGTGTACCCGAACCCGGTCGCGACGAGGGACTCGGCGAGCGACGCCGGTGCGCCGACGTGCAGCGGCCGCCCGTTCAGCCACGCTCCGCGACCGCGTTCGGCCCGGTGGACGTCGCCCGTGGCCGGCGCCACGACGACCCCGGCGAGCGCCGACCACCGCGCGGGGTGCGGCTCGCCCTCGACCACCGCGATGCTGACGCCGTACGACGGGCTGCCGTACAGGTAGTTGACGGTTCCGTCGATCGGATCGACCACCCAGGTCAGCCCACTCGACCCCACGCTCGTGCCGGTCTCCTCGCCGAGGAACCCGTCGTCCGGTCGCACCTCGGCGATCCGCCGTCGGATCATCGCCTCGACCTCACGGTCGGCCGCGGTCACGACGTCGACGAGGCTCGACTTGCGGTCGGTGACCTCGACCCCCTCGGTCCGCCGTCGATGCGCGAGGGCTGCGGCGTCGCGCCCGATCGACTCGGCGATGTCGGCGAGTTCCGGGACGCTGACGGTGGCGCTGGCTCCGGGCACGGGGGCCTCCTCGGGACGGACGGGGCCCGGGACGGACGGACCCGTCGGGACGACGAAGGGTCCGTCCGATGCGGACGGACCCTCGTCGCGTGGGTGGCGAGTGAGGGATTCGAACCCCCGAAGGCTACGCCGGCTGATTTACAGTCAGATCCCTTTGGCCGCTTGGGTAACTCGCCATGTGCGCACCCGACCCGTGTGATCACCGACCGGAGGCGCCGTACGAGCATACCGTGTCGGCGGTGCCGCTCGGGACCATCCGGGGCCCCGCCGCGTGGTGCCGCATTCGTTAGGCTGTCGGGCATGGCAGACAGCTCCTTCGACGTGGTCAGCAAGGTCGACAAGATGGAGGCGGAGAACGCCCTCAACCAGGCCGCCAAGGAGATCGAGCAGCGCTACGACTTCAAGGGCGTGGGCGCGTCGATCGCGTGGAGCGGCGAGGACGTCCTCATCAAGGCCAACTCCGAGGAGCGCGCCAAGGCCGTGCTCGACGTCTTCGAGTCGAAGCTCATCAAGCGCGGCATCAGCCTGAAGAGCCTCGACGCCGGCGAGCCGTACGCGTCGGGCAAGGAGTTCCGCATCGAGGCCGCGCTCAAGAACGGCATCGAGCAGGACGTCGCCAAGAAGGTCGGCGCGCTCATCCGCGGTGAGGCCCCGAAGAGCGTCAAGAGCCAGATCCAGGGCGACGAGATCCGGGTCTCGTCGAAGAGCCGGGACGACCTCCAGGCCACGATGGCCCTGCTGCGGGGGGCCGACTTCGACGTGCCGCTCCAGTTCGTCAACTTCCGCTAGCCGGCATCCCCCGACCGCCGAGACCGGAGGCCCGCTGTGGAGCACTGGCTCGACGTCGCCGTCATCGTCCTGCTCGTCCTGCTCGACCTCGCGATCCGCGCGTTCTCGATCATCTACGTGCCGATCAACCGCAAGCCACAGACGGCGACGGGGTGGCTGCTCGCGATCTTCCTGATCCCGTACCTCGGGTTCATCGTCTTCCTGCTCATCGGCTCGACGAAGCTGCCGAAGGCACGCCGCGAGAAGCAGGCCGAGATCAACCAGTACATCCTCGACCAGACCGAGGGCATGGACCGGGTGCGGCGGGAACCGAGCTGGCCGTCCTGGCTGCACGGCGTCAGTGAGCTGAACCGCAACCTCGGGTCGATGCCGCTCGTCGGCGGCAACTCCGCGGAGCTCTACCCGGACTACGAGGAGTCGATCGCCGAGATGACCCGTGCGGTCGACACCGCGCGGCGCTTCGTGCACGTCGAGTTCTACATCGCGACGCTCGACGAGACGACCGCCCCGTTCTTCGACGCCCTCGGGCGAGCGGTGCAGCGCGGTGTGACGGTCCGGTTCCTGCTCGACCACATCGCGAGCCGCGGCTACCCGGGGTACCGGGCGACGCTCGCGCGCCTCGACGAGATCGGGGCGCAATGGCATCTCATGCTCCCCGTGCAGCCCCTGCGCGGGAAGTACCAGCGTCCGGACCTCCGGAACCACCGCAAGCTCCTCGTCGTCGACGGCGGGCTCGGGTTCACGGGCTCGCAGAACCTCATCGACTCGAGCTACGACACGGGGATCAACCGCCGACGGGGTCTGCATTGGAAGGACCTCATGGTCCGGTTCGAGGGTCCGGTGGTCGCGGGGATCAACGCGCTGTTCGTGACCGACTGGTACTCGGAGACGGACGAGCTCCTCGTGCGCGAGAGCGACCCGGTCCACCGCGCCGACCGGCAGGACGCCCTCGACTGCCAGGTGGTCCCCTCGGGCCCCGGGTACGACGGCGAGAACAACCTCCGCCTCTTCAACGCGCTGCTCTACGCGGCGCAGGAGCGCGTCGTGATCACGAGCCCGTACTTCGTGCCGGACGAGTCGATGCTCTACGCGATCACGACGACGGCGCAACGCGGCGTTGCGGTCGAGCTCTTCGTCGGCGAGATCGGTGACCACGCCCTGACCTGGCACGCCCAGCGCTCCTACTACGAGGGGCTGCTGCGCGCCGGCGTCCGGATCTACCTGTACAACAAGCCGACGATCCTGCACGCCAAGCACTTCACGATCGACGACGCCGTCTCGGTCATCGGATCGAGCAACATGGACATGCGGTCGTTCAGCCTCAACCTCGAGATATCTGTCATGGTCCGAGGACACCGCTTCGTCGACGCGCTCCGCGAGGTCCAGGACGCCTACCGCCGTGACGCGTTCGAGATCACGCTCGACGAGTGGCTCGAGCGGCCCACCCGTTCGCAGGTGCTCGACAACGTCGCGCGGCTCACCGCGGCCCTGCAGTAGCCGCGGCGAGGAGCATCTCGAGCGGACCGCGCCGGAACCGGTGCCGCCAGAGCACGGCGACGAGCACGGCGCCGAGCAGGAACGAGGCCGCCACGGCGGGACCCTCGGTCGGCCCGAGGGTGTGCGCGAGCACGGCGATCGCGACGATGTGCAGCGCGTAGACGGACAACGGCATGCTGCCGACCGCCACCGCGGGCCACACGATCCGCGCCAGCCGGGCTCGGCGTTCGGTCAGGAGCAGACAGGCGCCGAGGACCGCGACGGCCACCCCGGTCGAGCCGAGGACGTCGACGACCGACGACGAGTGGGCCCGCGGCGACAGCCACTCCTGCACGACCGCTGACGGTCCCGTCGCGCCGTCGGCCGAGGGCACCCCGGTGACGACGGCCACCGCGGGGTCGACCGGCGCGACGACCGCACCGACCGTGTACGCGGCGACGGCGAGCGCCGTCCCCATGACGACGAGCAGCATCTGCGTCCGGCGAGCGGGGAGGTCGCTCCGCCCCACCGCGAGTCCGACGAGCAGGAACCCGAGGAACGTGAGGACCGGGTACGTCCGGCCGAACTGCGCCGTCGCGGCGTCCGCGTGGGCGAACAGCGCGGCGGTCGCGAGCGCGACCGGGACCGACAGCGCGACCGCCCCCGCGGCGAACGACAGCAGGACCGACCGGGGACACCGCAGGACCGGGACGACCAGCAGGAACAGCGCCCCGTACGTCGGCAGGATCACGGCCACGGACGTGCCGAGTGCCACGAGCAGCACCCCGAGCGCGACCAGGAGGACCGCCCGGACCACCAGCCGGATCCGGGCGGCGGCCATCGCGGGCGGAGCGAACGGGCGCGTCCGACCCGTGACGAGCGCGACCGACACCCCCGCGAGCAGCGCGAAGAGTGCGGAGGAGCGCCCGTTCACGACGGCGGACCAGGTGGACGGGTCCGACCACGCCACGGTCTGGGGCACCGCCCCGACGTGCGCCACGACCATGCCGGCGAGCGCGAGTGCCCGCGCGAGGTCGACCCCCACGAGGCGGCCGCCGGACGGCGCCACGGGTCGGTCAGACCCGCTGTGTGGCGCCCCGGCGGAGCGAGACGTCCACCATGTCCTCGCGCGGGACCACCTTGACGCGCGCACGCCCCGCCGGCTCGCCGAGCGCGATCTCGTGCGCGTCGAGGGCGTGCCAGCCGTCGAGGTCCGTGTACTCGACGCCGCGCTCGCGGAGCAGGGCCGGGACGGCCTCCTCCGACGGGTCCTCCGGACTCCACCAGCTCGCCTGGTCGGTGACGAGGTGCTGGACGGTCTCCATCGCGTCGGACTTCGTGTGCCCGATCAGTCCGACCGGTCCGCGCTTGATCCACCCCGTCGCGTAGACACCCGGCATCTGCTGGTTGTCGTCGTCGAGCACCTGACCCTCGTGGTTCGGGATGACGCCGTGGCGCTCGTCGAACGGGACACCGGGCACCGGCGACCCGAAGTAGCCCACCGCGCGGTACACGGCCTGCACCGGGACCTCGCGGAACTCGCCGGTGCCCTCGACGCCGCCCTGACCGTCGGGCCGGGTGCGCTCGTACCGCAAGGCGGTCACCTTGCCGTCGGCACCGACGATCTCGACCGGCCGCGCGTGGAAGTGCAGGTGCAGCCGGCGTGACGCCGTGCCGGGCTCGCGCTTGCGCCACTGCTGCAGGACGCGGTCGATCACCATGACCTGCTTGTTCGTCGCCACGGCGGCCTTGGACGCCTCGTCGTAGTCGAAGTCCTCGTCGTACACGACCATGTCGACGTCCGGCACCTCGCCGAGCTCGCGGAGCTCGAGCGGCGTGAACTTGACCTGCGCGGGGCCGCGGCGCCCGAAGACGTGCACGTCGGTGACGGGCGACGCCTTGAGGCCCTCGTACACGTTGTCCGGGATCTCCGTCGGGAGCAGGTCGTCCGCGTGCTTGGCGAGGATCCGCGCGACGTCGAGCGCCACGTTGCCGTTGCCGATGACCGCGACGCTCTCGGCCTCCAGCGGCCAGGTGCGCGGGACGTCGGGGTGGCCGTCGAACCAGCTCACGAAGTCCGCGGCGCCGAACGAGCCCTCGAGGTCGACGCCCGGCACGTCGAGCTCGGCGTCCTTGATCGCCCCGGTGGAGAACACGACCGCGTTGTAGTGCCGCTTGAGGTCGTCGAGGGTGATGTCCTGGCCGAACCGGACGTTGCCGAACACGCGGACGGCACCGCCGTCGAGGACGTCGCGGAGTGCGTTGATGATGCCCTTGATCCGGGGATGGTCCGGTGCGACGCCGTACCGGACGAGGCCGTACGGCGCGGGGAGCTGCTCGAACAGGTCGATCGAGACGTCGAACCCGCGTGCCTCGCGCTTGAGGATGTCGGCGGCGTAGATGCCGGCGGGGCCTGCACCGACGATCGCGAGTCGGAGAGTGGTCACCGTGTGCTCCAGTTCTTGTTCGGCGTGCGACGAGCGTCGCGGGTCAGCGGGTGCGGTCGACGACCGACTCCGCGAAGCGGGTGAGGGCGCGCTTGACCGGCCCGGACGGCAGCGGTGCGATGGCCGCGACGGCCTCGTCCGCCCAGCGGTGCGCGACGGCGCGGGTGGCCGCGGTGGCCTCGTGCTCGCGGAGGTCCGTGACCGCCGACAGGTACGGCGCGCTCGTCACCGCGTCGTCCGCGGCACCGGTGACGTCGCGTTCGATGCGCCGGACGAGGTCCGCCGCCGCGGCGTCCGTCGCCGCGGCGCGCCGCAGGTGCAGGAGCGGCAGCGTGACGACACCGGCGCGGAGGTCGTTGCCCGTGATCTTGCCCGTGCGGTCACCGGCGGGGGCGAGGTCGATGACGTCGTCGACGAGCTGGAAGGCGACCCCGACCTTCTCGCCGAACTCCGCGACGGCCGGCAGGTACGTCCGGTCGGCTCCGGAGAACATGATCCCGGCGCGGGCAGCGGTGGCGATGAGGGACCCCGTCTTGTCGCTCAGCACCTGGATGTAGTGCGCGACCGGGTCGTCGTCCGGGCCGGGGCCGGTCGTCTCGTGGAGCTGCCCGAGGCACAGGCGGGCGAAGGTCTCGGCCTGCATGCGGATGCCCTCGACGCCGAGCTCGGCCGTGATGAGGCTCGCGCGGGCGAAGAGCAGGTCACCCGTCAGGATCGCGACGTTGTTGCCGTAGGTCACGTGGGCGCTCGGCACACCCCGTCGGACCGGCGCCTCGTCCATGACGTCGTCGTGGTACAGCGAGGCGAGGTGGGTCATCTCGACGCTCACGGCGGCACGGACCACGGCGTCGGTCACGCCCTCGCCGAGCTGCGCGATGAGCAGGGTCAGGGTGGGGCGGATGCGCTTGCCGCCAGCCGACAGCAGGTAGCGGCTCGTCGTGTCGGCGAGGGTGTCGGCCGACCGCATGGCCTCGTCGAGCTGTTGTTCGACGAGTTCGAGCCCGTCGTCGATCCGGCCGACGAACCGGCGCTCCGCGGGGGTCGCGAACATCCGCTCACCGACGCCGAGCGAGGCACGCAGGCTGGGCGCGCGTCGGGCGACGGGGACACTCGGGTTCACTGCTGCTCCGTACTGGGGACTGGGTCCGACGCGGACCGTTCGTCGTGGACCGGATCGGTGGGCTCGGCCGCGGGGCTGGCCCCGGCGGTCACGCTCCCGGTCGTTCCGCCGCGGGCGCGTCCGGCTCCGTCCCGACGCGGGGCTGCTCCCCCGTCGGCTGGTGGGCACGCCGTGCCTTCGCCCGGCGTGCGGCGGACTCGCGCACGGCACCCGCGACCGGCTTGCGACCGCGGTGGAGTGCCACGATACCGGCGGTGAGGTTCCGGTACGCCACCATCGTGAACCCCACACCGCGCAGCCACTGGCTCAGCACCTGCTGGTCGGGCCACGCGGAGATCGACTCGGCGAGGTACCGGTACGCCGCCGGGTTGCTGCTCGACAGCCGCGCGATGCCCGGCAGGACCCGCTTGAGGTAGGCCGTGTACGACAGGCGCAGGACGGCGAGCGGCGGGGTCGAGAACTCGCAGATGACGACGCGGCCCCCGGGCTTGAGCACCCGGTACATCTCGGCGAGCGCCACGGACGGCTCGTTGACGTTGCGGAGCCCGAAGGAGATGCTGACGGCGTCGAACGAATCGTCCTCGAAGGGGAGTTGCTCGGCGTCACCGTGGACGAAGGTGATCTCGGGGTGACGCTGTCGGCCGACCTCGATCATGCCCGCGGACAGGTCGAGCGCCGTGACCTCGGCGCCGCGCTTGGCGAACGCGACCGAGCTCGTCCCGGTGCCGGCGGCGAGGTCGAGCACACGTTCGCCGGGCCGGGGGTCCACCGCGCGGGTCGTCGCCACGCGCCAGAGCGCCGCGTTGCCCGCCGAGAGGATGTCGTTCGTCAGGTCGTACCGTGCCGCGACGTCGTCGAACATCGCCGCCACCTCGTCCGGCCGCTTCTCCATGTCCGCCCTGCTCACGAGGAGCCATCCTAGTTGGTCGACGCCGGACGGCAGCCGTACGACGGCGGGCCCGCGGAGGCCGGACGCGTACCATCGTGGGGTGCCCCTGACCGCCGTCGAGACCCCCCGTCTGACCGTCGCGACCCGCATGCTGGACGACCCGGGGGACGTGCTGGCCGCGACGCTCCCCGACCGTCCCCTCGCCTTCGTCCGGCGCGGTGACGGCATCGTCGGCATCGGCGAGGCCGTGCGGTTCGTGTTCACCGGCCCGGCCCGGATGCGCGACGCCTCCGCCACCTGGCGCCGCCTCGTGGAGCGCGCCACCGTCGAGGACGGCCTCCGGGTCCGCGGGACCGGACTCGTCGCGTTCGGGGCCTTCGCCTTCGCCGACGACTCCGCCGCCCCGAGCGTGCTCGTCGTGCCGCGGATCGTCATCGGTCGCCGTCACGGGCGGGCGTGGATGACGACGATCGACCCCGAGCCCCTCGACGGTGACGCGTTCCCCGCGGTCGTGGCGGACGTCGTCCCGACCACCGCGACCGCGTCGATCACCCTGCCCACCCCGGCGCCCGCCCACCTCTCGGCCGCGTTCGGTCCCGGTCGCATCGACGAGGACGCCTACGCGGCCGCGGTCGCCGAGGCCGTCCGGGTGATCCGCGCCGGCGGGGTCGAGAAGGTGGTGCTCGCCCGTGACCGCGTGGCGCGCCTCCCGGCCGACGCCGACCGCCGGGGCGTCCTCGTCGACCTCGCCGCGGCGTACCCGGACTGCGTGACGTTCGCGGTCGACGGCCTCGTCGGCGCGACGCCGGAGACACTCGCCCGTACCGACGGGCGGACGCTCACCGCGCGGGTGCTCGCGGGTAGTGCCGCGCGCGGTGCGGACGCCGAGTCGGACCGCCTCGCCGCGGAGTCCCTGGCCGCCGACCCGAAGGACCTCGAGGAACACGCCTTCGCGCGGGCGAGCCTCGTCGAGGCGCTCGGCACGGTCGCCACGGACGTGCGGGCCGATCCCGCACCGTTCCGCCTGCAGCTCCCGAACCTCTGGCACCTCGCCAGCGACGTGTCGGCCACGCTGCCCGAGGGCACGACCGCCCTCGACGTCGCCGACGTCCTCCACCCCACCGCGGCGGTGGCCGGGACGCCGCGAGCGGCTGCGCTCGACCTCATCGCCCGACTGGAGGGCACGGACCGCGGCCGGTACGCCGGACCCGTGGGATGGATGGGTGCCTCCGGCGACGGCGAGTGGATGCTCGCGCTGCGGAGCGCGCAGATCGACGACGACGGCACCGTGACCGCGTGGGCCGGTGCCGGGATCGTCGCCGGGTCCGTACCGGACCGCGAGGTCGCGGAGACGGCGTTGAAGCTCCGGCCCGTCACCGACG
Organism: Curtobacterium sp. MCBD17_019; assembly: GCF_003234555.1. Classification (NCBI taxonomy): domain Bacteria; kingdom Bacillati; phylum Actinomycetota; class Actinomycetes; order Micrococcales; family Microbacteriaceae; genus Curtobacterium; species Curtobacterium sp. MCBD17_019. Next base: position 76,929 of record NZ_QKTT01000011.1, read on the forward strand.
CGCTCGCCTGAGCCGGACCTCCCGGCCACCCCAGGAGGCGGTCAGACCTGGAGCGGCACCTCGATGACGAGTCGGTCGGCCGGATCCGTGAGGACCTGCTCGAGCTCGGCCCAGGTGGCGGCGCGACGGTACTCCCACCCGAGGCCACGGACGACGGGCTCGATCTCGACCACCTGCGGTGTCGCCATCATCCGGCGCATGTCCGCCGGGTCGGTCGTCGCGGCGACCTCGAGCCCGCCGAAGATCGCACCCCCGCCGTCGTTGCCGACCACGATCTGGAGGCGCTGGCGCCGCTCCTCCACGCCCGTCACCAGCCCGCCGAGGTCGTGCAGGAACGTCAGGTCGCCGACGAGGACGCGGGTCGTGCCCCCCGTCGCGCCCGAGGCCTCGACTCCGGCGGCGATGCCGAGCGCGGTCGAGATCGTGCCGTCGATGCCCGCCAGCCCGCGGTTCGCGTGCACCCGCACCTTCTTGCCCGGGACGCGGCCGTCCGCCACCCGGATGAGCAGCGACGCACCGAACACGAGGCGGTCGTGCGGCCAGGTGGCACCCCAGACCGCGTCGACGAGCATCGCCCGGTCCACGGGACGCCGCCGCACCGCGAGCTCGTCGCGGAAGAACTGCGCCCGTTCCGCGCGGTCGGCGGACCGCTTGGCGTCGAGATCGGGGGCGGTGTCCCCGTCGCCGAGGAGGGCACGGCTCGCACCCACCCAGGTGCCCACCCATGCGCGGTGCTCCGGCCCCGGGCGCCCGTCGACGCGGATGCCCGGGACGACGACGGCCGGGTGCGGAGGACGGGCGGCGCTGCCGGGGTCGTACGCCTCGGCCGCTGCGCCCCGCACCACGACGACCTCGACGTCCGCGCGCTGGAGGAGCGCCGGGACCTCACGACTGAGCGTCGGGTGCCCGAGCACCACCGCGCGGCGGACGCGACCGCCGAAGGCGGGGTCACGGAGCAGCTGACGGTAGGCCACGACGAGGTTGCGACCGAAGTGGGCGCCGCTCGAGACCTCGGCCAGGAGGGAGGCGCCGAGCTCCCACGCGATGCGCTCGGCGTCCGCGCCGGCGTCGTGGCCCGCGACCACCACCGTGGCGGGGTCGGCGTCGACGACCAGGTCGTGGTCGCGCTCGGGTGCGGGTCCGGTGCGACGGGTGGCGAAGTCGGCGTCGACCTCGTGCGGCTCGGGGGCCGTCACGGCCCCGACCGCGGCCGAGAGCGGCTCGCGGAAGGCGAGGTTCACCTGCACCGGCCCGGGAGGCCCGTCGTGACCGGCCGCCGCCGCGACGGCCTGGCGGACGAGTGCCCGGAGCGTGGCCCGGGTGGAGTCGTCCACTCCGTGGGTGGTCGGCGCCTCGACGTCCCGGACGAACCGCGTGGCGGCGCCGAAGACCCCCGGCTGGTGCGTGGTCTGGTTGCTGCCGATGCCACGGAGCTCGTCGGGTCGGTCGGCGCTCACCACGATCATCGGGACGCCCGAGTGGTGGGCCTCGAGCACGGCCGGGTGGAGGTTCGCCACGGCCGTCCCGGACGTCGTGACGACCGCGGCCGGCCGTTGCGTCTCGACCGCGAGTCCGAGCGCGAAGAACGCGGCGGTCCGCTCGTCGAGCCGGACGTGGACCCGGAGGGCACCGGCGCGCTCGACGGCGGCCGCGGCCAGGGCGAGGGCCTGCGACCGCGACCCCGGGCTCACGACGACGTCCGTGACGCCGGCGCGGGCCAGCTCGAGCAGGAACGCCACCGCGAAGTCGGTCGCCGGGCTCCCGGATCCTGCGGGCCGGATCGGGGAATCGCTGCCGGGACTACCGGTCAGGGCGGTCGCCGCCGGGGCCGCCGCTGGCGCCGGGGTCGTCGTCGAGGTCGGCGAGCTGTTGTTCGAGGTGCCGGAGGGTTGCGTCGCTCTGCTCTTTCTCGCTGCGGGTCATCCCGGCGCGCGCGGTGGCGCCGAGGAAGTCCGGGTCGTCGTCCGGCCCACGGTACCGCTGCCGGGGCACCGCCCGTGCCGGGGCCCGCCCGAGCAGGTACCAGAGCACGGCGCCGATGATCGGCAGGACGACGACGAGGACGATCCACAGGGGCTTGTTGAGGGCACGGACCCGATCGCGCGGCACCCATGCACAGTCGATGACGGCGTACACGGTGAACGCAACGGCGGCGACGACGACGCCGATGAGGAACTTCACCATGGACGGAGTGTAGGTCGCTCCGGCTGGGACGCGCCGGGACGTGCACACCGGTCGCCGGACGCTCAGCTCCCGCGTCGTCGCCCGACCGTAGAATCATCGGGTGAAGTCGTGGCTGGTGTACTCCCTGGCGAGGATCGGGATCTTCGCGGTCCTGCTCGCGGTCTTCCTCGTCATCCGGCTGCCGTGGCCCGTGGCGACGATCGGCGCCGCGCTCGTCGGGCTGCTCATCTCGTACATCGCGCTGCCGAAGCTGCGGTGGCAGGTGGCGACCAGCTTCGCCGAGCGGCGACGCGGGCCCGACCACGACGAGGACACCGACTTCGAGGACGACTTCGTCGACGCCGAGGACTCCGCTGCTCCGTCGGTCGACCCGGCCCGGAGCGCTGAGCCGGGCGTCGTCGAGCGTCCCGCGTCGCCCCGCGCCGACGCCTGATCCCGCTGACGCCTGATCCCGCCGGGGCCTGATCCCGCTGGAGCCCGGCCCCCGCTGCCGCAGACCTCCTGGCGGAGGCAGCCGCCCTGGCAGCGACGTCGCGATCGCTGTCCGCCCTAGGGCTGCAGCGCGAGCGCGATGCCGAGCACGATGCCGTACGCGAGCGCCGAGAACGACGACAGCTGCAGCGCCGTGATGAGCTCTCGCGGGCGGTTCGACGTCGCGCCGATGATCGCGGCCGGCAGCGCCAGGAGCAGCGTGAAGTACGTGTAGCCCGTGCGGAAGTACAGCACGACGAACCACACGAGCACGACGTACGGCAGGACGAGGAACAGGACGTACAGGGTCCGCGCGGCGCGGCTGCCGAGCACGACCGCCAGGGTGCGCTTGCCCGCCAGACGGTCCTCGTCGATGTCCCGGATGTTGTTGACCATGAGCACGGCGCATGCGAACAGCCCGGCGGCGACCGCCGCGGCCCAGGCGTTCAGGGTCACGTGGTGGATCTGGACGAACTCGGTCCCGAGCACCGCGACGAGGCCGAAGAACACGAACACGAAGACCTCGCCGAGCGCGTTGTACCCGTACGGCCGCTTGCCGCCCGTGTAGAACCACGCGGCCAGGATCGCCGCGGCGCCGACCGCCAGGAGCCACCAGAGCCCGGTGAGCACGACGATCACGACACCCGCGACCGCCGCGAGCCCGAAGAACGTCAGCGCGACGGTGAGCACCGTCCGCGGACGCGCTCTGCCGGAGCCCGTGAGCCGCGCCGGGCCGACGCGGTAGCGGTCGGTGCCGCGGACGCCGTCGGAGTAGTCGTTGCTGTAGTTCACCCCGATCTGCAGGAACAGGGCGACCGCGAGGCACAGCAGCGCGATGCCGAGGTCGTACCCACCGTCGACGTACGCGACGGCGGTCCCGAGCACGACCGGGACGACGCCGAGCGTGAGGGTGCGGAGCCGGGCGCCGCCGATCCAGTCGCGTGCGGTCGCCTTCTGAGGGCGCCCGACCGGTCGGCCACCGGGCCGTCCGGATCGGCGCTTCGACGTCGGTCGGGGTCCCTTGCCTCGTTGTGCCACGGCCACCGATCGTATCGTCAGGTGTCCATCGAGCCGCTGGGAGCGGCGTCGGCGGCGAGCCGCTGCACCGCGCGTCGGTCCGGCTTGCCCGTCGGGAGCATGGGCACGGCGTCGACCACCACGACGGCGGCCGGCCGGGCGGCACGACCGAGCACGGCGCCGACGCGCTCCCGGAGCACCGCGACCTCCACCGCGACGTCGGTCACGACGACGGGCACCTCGCCCCAGCGGTCGGAGGCGCGGCGGGTGACGACCGCGCCGGACTGGCCCGGGGCCTCCCGGACGACCCGTTCGACCGCGCCGAGCGCGACCTTCTCGCCGCCGGAGATGACGACGTCGTCGAGGCGGCCGACCACACGCACCGTGCCGTCGGCCGCGATCTCGGCGGCGTCCGCGGTGCGGTACCAGCGGAGCCCGTCGCCCTCGACGAACGCGGCGGCGGTGCGCTCCGGGTCGTCCAGGTACCCCTCGGCGAGCATCGGACCGGACAGTTCGAGGCCGCCGTCGACGAGCCGCGTGCGGACCGGGCCGAGCGGGACACCGTCGTACACGCAGCCGCCGCTCGTCTCGCTCGCGCCGTAGGTGGTGACGATCCGGGCACCGGCGGCACGCGCGCGGTCGCGCAGCGCGATCGGGGTCGCCTGTCCCCCGACGAGCACCGCGTCGAGCCCGGCCAGCGCGGCGGTCGCACGGGCATCGTCGAGCACGCGTGCCAGCTGCGCCGGGACGAGCGACGTGTACCGGCGGTCGGCGTGCAGGCGGTCGACCGCGTCGGCGAACGCCGTCGGGTCGAAATGCCCGGGCGGCACGACGACGGGGCTGGTGCCCGCGGCGACGGAGCGGGTGAGGACGTTGAGACCGGCGATGTAGTGCGTCGGCAGCGCCAGCACCCAGCCGCCCGGGCCGCCGAGCGCCGCGTCCGCCGCCGCGGCGCCGGCCAACAGCGCCTCGGACGACAGCGCGACCCGCTTCGCGGCGCCGGTCGATCCGCTCGTCTCGACCACGAGGGCGACCCGACGCGGCACGACGGCGGGCGGTGTGGAGGACGTCGGGTCCGACGACGACGGCACCGACACCGACCGGGGCGACGGCGTCCGCGGCAGGATCGCCGGCCCGCCCGACAGCGCGGACTCGAGCGCCCGCAGCACGTCGAACGGGTCGTCGGTGGGGACCGGGAGGAGCGGCCGCGTCATCGGTGTCGGCTCACCGCCGTCACGCCCCACCGATGCATCAGTAGTGCCACGGGTACGCGGTCCACTCCGGCGTGCGCTTCGCGAGGAACGCGTCACGCCCCTCCACGGCCTCGTCCGAGGCGTACGCGAGCCGCGTGGCCTCGCCGGCGAACACCTGCTGCCCGACCAGGCCGTCGTCGACCGCGTTGAACGCGTACTTGAGCATCCGGATCGCGGTGGGTGACTTGCCGAGGATGGTCTCGCCCCACTCGATCGCGGTCCGCTCGAGGTCCGCGTGCGGGACCACGAGGTTCACCGCGCCCATCTCGTAGGCACGCTGGGCGCTGTACTCCCGGGCGAGGAAGAAGACCTCGCGCGCGGCCTTCTGGCCGATCTGCCGGGCGTAGTAGGCGCTGCCGTACCCGCCGTCGAACGAGCCGACGTCGGCGTCCGTCTGCTTGAACCGGCCGTGCTCCGCGCTCGCGATGGTCAGGTCGCACACCGCGTGCAGGGAGTGCCCACCGCCGGCCGCCCAACCGGACACGACCGCGATGACGACCTTCGGCATCATCCGGATGAGGCGCTGGACCTCGAGGATGTGCAGGCGGCCCATCGACGCCTGTGCCGCCGCCGGGTCCACGCCCTCGGGCGGGGCGCCCTCGTCGCCGACGTACTCGTAGCCGCTGCGGCCGCGGATGCGCTGATCGCCGCCGGAACAGAACGCCCAGCCCCCGTCCTTCGGGCTCGGTCCGTTGCCGGTCAGGAGCACGCAGCCGACGCGGGGGTCCTGCCGGGCGTCGTCGAGCGCGCGGTACAGCTCGTCGACCGTGCGCGGTCGGAACGCGTTCCGGACCTCGGGACGGTCGAAGGCGATGCGGACGATCCCGCCCGACACGTGCTTGTGGTACGTGATGTCCGTGAACGACGCGGCGATCGGCGCCGCGTCCCAGACGTCGGGATCGAAGGTGTCGGAGACGGGTGCAGCCATGCTCCGAGCCTATCCGGCGGCCCCGACCGGCTTCAGCCTCGGCCTCGGTCAGCTGCCGAACTGCGTGAGCACCTCGGGCGCCGCCACGACGAGGACGACCACGATGACGACGGGGTTCGCGGCGAACGCGATGAACACCGCCACAACGCCGTACCAGCGGCCGAGACCGCCCACCGCGGCGACGAACCCGAGCACCGCGGCGATCACGGTGAGGAACACCACCACGAAGCAGATCCCGCCCGCGAAGTCGACCTCGCCGCCCATGAAGACGGCGAACGCACTCGCGTCCACCGCCACACTCGCCACGGCCAGGGCCAGCCCGACCTTGCCGACGACCGGGCTCCGGCGGGCACGACTGGGCGACCGGTCGACGTCGACCGTGTTCGTCCGCAGCAGCTGCGCGAACTCGTCGGACCGGTCGACGGCCCGCACCCCACGGCCGCCGTCGGGAGCGACACGACGCGTGGACGAGGCGGGTCGACGGCCTCCGGTGCGCTGCTGCGACTTCGGCGTCACCGGCTCTCCCCGCGTCATCTCCGACCGTTCCCGGTCGTTCCCGTCCCTGGTTCGCGCGACCCGGCGGCCGCTCGACCTGAGGATGCTAACGGCCGGAACTGGCGGTCGCCTCCGAGCCCACGGCGCGGCACCTGAGCGCGCCTGGGAGGATCGGGGGGTGACGACCGTGACTCCCCCACCCACCGCTCCGATCCCCTCGATCGACGAGCTCCTGGCCGCCGCGCACGTCGTGGCGCTGCCCATGCGTGTCCGGTTCCGCGGGATCACGGTGCGCGAGGCCATGCTGCTGCGTGGCCCCGAGGGCTGGACCGAGTTCTCGCCGTTCGTCGAGTACGACGACGCCGAGGCGGCCGCATGGCTCCGCGCCGCCGTCGACTTCGGCTGGCGACCGCATCGGGCGGACGCCGACACCGTGCCCGTCAACGCGACCGTGCCCGCCGTGCCCGCGGACGCGGTCCCCGACGTGCTCGCCCGCTACCCCGGGTGCCGGACGGCCAAGGTCAAGGTCGCGGAGCCGGGCACCGGCCTCGCCGACGACGTCGCCCGGGTCCGTGCGGTCCGGGCCGTGATGGGCGACGACGCCGCCGTGCGCGTCGACGCGAACGGACTGTGGTCGGTCGACGACGCCGCGCGGGCGCTCGAGGCCCTCGCGCCGTTCGGCCTGCAGTACGCCGAGCAGCCGTGCGCGACCGTGCCGGAACTCGCGGCGCTGCGACGGCGTCTCCAGGGGCTCGGCGTCGCGATCGCGGCCGACGAGAGCGTGCGCAAGGCAGAGGACCCGCTCGCCGTCGCGCGCGCGGGTGCCGCGGACGTCCTCGTCGTCAAGGCGCAGCCCCTCGGAGGGATCACCGCGGCGGGGCGCGTCGTCGCCGAGGCCGGGCTGCCGTGCGTCGTCTCGAGCGCGCTCGACACGTCCGTCGGGATCAGCATGGGCGCGCACCTCGCCGCAGCGGTGGCGGCTGACGGGTTCGCCTCGGGACTCGGCACCGCCGCGATGTTCCGGGGCGACGTCACGGCCCGGCCGATCCTGCCGCAGGACGGGAGGATCGCGGTCCGTCGCGTCGACGTCGCGCCGGACCTGCTGGAGCGCCACGCAGCCGCGCCCGACCGCCGCTCCTGGTGGATCGAGCGGCTGCGTCGGACGCACGCAGTCCTCACCGCGTGACGGGACGGGCAGGCGTCCCGCGCTGCCTCACAGTCCGGAGTAGCTGTGCAACCCCTTGAAGAACAGGTTGACGACCGAGAAGTTGAACATCACGGCCGCGAAGCCGATGAGGGCCAGCCAGGACGACCGCGCACCCCGCCATCCACGGGTCGCGCGCGCGTGGATGTACCCGGCGTAGATCACCCAGATGATGAAGGTCCAGACCTCCTTGGTGTCCCACCCCCAGTAGCGGCCCCAGGCACGCTCGGCCCAGATCGCGCCCGCGATGAGGGTGAAGGTCCAGAGCACGAACCCGACGAGCAGCACGCGGTAGGTCATGACCTCGAGCCGGTCGGCGTCGGGGAGGGTCTCCATGAAGCGGAGCTGCTTGACGTCGCCGCCGCGGCCCTGCCGGTAGGTCTGCACGAGCTGCGACACCGCGAGCCCGGCGCCGAGGGCGAAGAAGCCCGTGCCGCAGATCGCCACGAACACGTGGAGGACGAGCCAGTACGACTGCAGCGCCGGCGGGAGCGGCACGACGTCGACGTAGAAGTTGACGGTCGCGATGCCGAGCAGGATCAGGACGAGTCCGCTGACGAACACGCCGAGGAACTTCAGGTTCTGCCAGAACTGCACGGCGAGGAAGATCGCGACGATGATCCCGGTGCCGGTGAGCGAGAACTCGAACATGTTCGCCCACGGCACGCGGTGCGCGGCGACACCGCGGAGCACGATCGACCCGACGTGGATCACGAGCCCGAGCACCATCATCGCCATGCCGACGCGCTCGAAGCGGCTGCCCGACCGGGGCCGGTCGACCGGCGCCTCGACCCGCTCGAGCACGACCGTGCCGCCCTGGACCGTCGCGACCGTCCGCGCCTCGGCCCGCTGTTCCTGCCGCGCCGAGCGCTCGAGCTGCACGTCCCCGGACCGCTTGGCGACGTCGAGGATGAACGAGATGAACGCGATGAGGTACACGGCCATCGCCGAGTACACGAGGACGACCGAGTACTGCGCGAGGTCCGAGGTCATGTCGTTCACGCCCTGATGGTACCGCGCGCCCCTGACCCTGCCGGGGCCGGGGCGGTCGAGCGGCCGCAGTCTGAGCGGATCCGCACCGCGGGCGTCCCCCGGTTCACACCGCTCCGGTCGACAGCTCGGGCCGCCGCGTCTGCGCCTCGCCCTCCGGGGGTTCCGCGAGCAGGTACAGGCCCGTCCCGCTGCCCGCCGCGTCGTCGAGTGCCGCGATCCACGCCCGGTTGAGGCGCGGAGGTCGGCCCCCGATGAACTTGAAGTGCAGCTCGCAGTACGGGTGCAACCAGATCGTGGTGCGGCCGTCGCCGACGCGGACGTCGTCCTTCCACGAGAACGCGAAGCTGTCCCCGCGTCGCAGCCGGTTCACGATCACGACCTGCAGGTGCGCGAGCGTGCGGTCCTCGATCTCCATCCCGAGGCGCATCGCGCCGTACGTCAGATGTCCCATCGATCAGACCTCCTCGTCGCCCGGGGCGACGATGTCCTCGAGTCGTGTCGTGATGGGCTGCGGCTCGCGCAGGAGCATGATCCGCCGGCGGATCTCCGTCACCGTCTCGTCGTCGACGAGTTCCTCGCCGTCCGCGTCCGGGACGTCCGAGAGCACGATCTCGCTCGCCGGCCCGACGAGGAGCGACACGTGCACCACCGACCCGTCGGCGGCTCGGGCCGGGATCCGCACGGGCTCGGCCGTGGCCTGGTGCGCCAGCTCGGCCGCGTAGTCCACGACGGCATCGGCGATGGCGTCCCCCGTCAGCACGTGGGCGTCGCTGTAGTCGATCGAACGCATCGGGCCTCCTCCGGGTCGATGCAACCAGGACCCGCCCGTGCGCCGGTACGGGCCGAGCACGACCCGCACCGCCGGCGTCCCGATCGGGACGCCAGCGCGCGTCAGGTCAGCGAGGCCGCCGCCGTCGGCGCCACCCCGAGTCCGGCCGTGTGCCGCTCGGCGATCTCGTCCACCGCGCGCTCGAGGTTCGGGTCCTCGCCGCGCGCCAGACCGGCGTACTCGAGGTCGAAGCCGTCCTCGCCGGGGCGGCCGACGGCCTTGACCCACACCCGCCGACGCGGCACGAACAGCGAGGTGAGGAGTCCGGCGACCGCGAGGATCGCGAACCCGGCGACCCACAGCTGCGAGGCGTCGTGGTGGACGTCGAGCGAGACGTACCGCTTGACGCCGTTGAAGGTGATCGAGCCGGTGCCGTCGGGCAGTCGCTTCGTCTGGCCCGGCTCGAGCTCGATCGCGCCGTGCGCCGCCGTCGTCCCCGCGATCTGCCGCAGCCCCTTCGTCGAGAGCTGGTACACGGAGCGCGGGACGCCGTCGTCGAGGCCGAGGTCGCCCGTGTAGACCTGCAGGCTCAGCAGCGGGTTCTCGGTGTCCGGGTAGTTCGACGTGTAGGCGCCCGTCGCCTGCTTGACCGCGGTGGGGTAGAAGAACCCGACCATGCCGAGCTGGTCCGGCTGCGCGTCCGGGACCTTGACCACGCCGAGCGAGGTGTAGTTCGTGTCCTGCGGCAGGAACGGGACCACGTCCTCGAACGCCACGTGCCCGTCGCCGTCGCGCACGGTGACGTCCATCGCGTACCCGTTGCCGAGCAGGTACACGTTCGTCCCGCCGATCGACAACGGGTCGTTCACCTTGATGGTGCGCTTGGTCGCCGCACCGCCCTTGGTCCGGGCGGTCACGACGGCCTTGTAGTCCGTCGCCTGACCGAGCGCGTTGAGGTTCTTCTGCTCGTACGTCGTCGTGAAGTCGTCGAGCGTCAGGTTGTAGCCGTGCAGCTGCGACTGGCTGAACCAGCGCCCCGGGTTGAACGAGTCGTACGAGCCGAGCACGTTCGAGAACGTCTGGCCCTCGACGAGGAGCCGCTGCCCCGTGTAGCTGAACCCACCACCGATGCCGACCGCGAGCAGGACACCGACGAGCGCGGTGTGGAACACGAGGTTCCCGGTCTCGCGCAGGTAGCCGCGCTCGGCGCTCACCGAGTCACCGAAGCGCTCCACCCGGTAGCCGGACCGCTTGAGGAGCGTCATCGCGCTCGTCACGGCGGTCTCGGCGGTCGGGAGGGCCGGAGCCGGGCCCGTCGCGGACCCCCCACCCGTGACCGTGGTCGGGTCGACCGCGATGCGCTGGTACCCGGCGAGGCGCCCGAGGCGGACCGGCGTGCGGGGCGGGCGGGTCCGGAGGGCCTGCCAGTGGTGGCGTGTCCGCGGGATGATGCAGCCGATCAGGGACACGAACAGCAGGAGGTAGATCGCGGAGAACCACACCGAGGTGTAGGTGTCGAACACCTGCAGCTTGTCGAGGACCGGGTACAACGTCGGGTGGTCGACCTGGTACTGCGTCACGCCGTTCGGGTCGGCCGTGCGCTGTGGCACGAGCGACCCGGGGATCGCGGCGAGCGCGAGCAGCATGAGCAGGAACAGCGCCGTGCGCATGCTCGTCAGCTGGCGCCAGAAGAACCGGACGTAGCCGAGGAACGACAGCGCGGGCTGGTTCACCCCGCCGTCGTCGCCGCCCCCACCGCCACCGCCGCCGGTACCGCCACCACCGGTGCCGCCCGACGTGGGGGCGGCGTCGACGTGGTCGGACGGGCGCATCGGATCGCCGACGATCGTCGTGCCGTCGGCCTCGTCCATGCCGGCGGAGGCAGCCGTGGACGTGCGGTCCGTGACCGGAACCGCTGCGGCGATCCGGTCCTCCCGGGTGTCAGACGAGCGGGACATAGCTCTGGATCACCGCCCCGACGCTCGACATGATGGCCGACCAGAGTCCGGTGACCATGAGCAGACCGATGACGATCAGGATCGCTCCTCCGATGACGTTGACGAGGCGGATGTGGCGCCGGACCGTGCGGAGGGCGCTCGACGCCCACCCGGCGCCGAGCGCGACGAGCAGGAACGGGATGCCGAGTCCGATGCAGTAGGCGACGCCGAGCCACATGCCCTGCCACGCGCTGCCGGCCTGCACGCTGAGCAGGTTGATCGCGGCGAGCGTCGGGCCGAGGCACGGGGTCCAGCCGAGGCCGAACACGACGCCGAGCAGCGGCGCCCCGACGAGGCCCGTGGCGGGCGACCAGGACGGCTTGACGGTGCGCTGCAGGAACGTGAACCGGCCGACGAACACCAACCCCATGGCGATGACGGCGACCCCGAGCACCTGGGTGATGAGGTCGCGCCAGCGCACGAGCCAGAAGCCGAGCGCGCCGAACACGGTCGTGTACGCGACGAAGACGACCGTGAACCCGAGCACGAAGAACAGGACGCCGAGCAGGACGCGGCCACGACGTCGCCCGACCTCGGTGACGCCACCGACGTAGCCGAGGTACCCGGGCACGAGCGGCAGCACGCAGGGCGACAGGAACGACACCAACCCGGCGAGCGCCGCGACGGGCAGTGCGACGGCCATCTGACCGCTGAGGATCGCGTCGGAGAAGGGGTTGCCGCCGGTCACGGGTCAGGCGTTCCCGTTGAGCTCGTCGCTCACGAGGGTGTCGATGATGCTCGACGAGTCGACCGCACCGAGGACGCGCGCGGCGACGCGTCCCTGCTTGTCGAGCACGATCGTGGTGGGGACGGAGTTCGGGGCGATCGTGCCCGAGAGGGCGAGCTGCATGGTCCCGTGGTCGGCGTCGAGGACCGAGCCGTACGCCGTCCGGAAGGTGCGCTCGAACGCCTGGGCGGTCGGCTTCCGGTCGCGCACGTTGACCCCGACGAACGCGACGTCCTTGCCCTGGAACGTCCCGTACGACTGGTTGAGGTACTTCGCCTCGGCGCGACAGGGCGGGCACCCGGCGTACCAGAAGTTGAGGACGACGACCTTGCCCTTGAGCGCGGCACTCGACACGTGGTCGCCGTCGTCGGTGGTGGCCGAGAAGGTCACGGGCGCGCTCCGCTTGTCGGCGGCGACCTCGGTCACCGCACCGTCGCCGGAGATGTAGTTCTGCGTGGTGCCCTTGCCGTACTGGTTCGTCAACTGGTCGTTCGAGCTCGACGAGCAGCCTGCGAGCGCGAGGGCCGCGACGACGGCACCGGTGATCGCGACGGCGAGGCGGGCGCGGGTCGAACGGCGCCGCGGTTGGACGGTCGTGCTGGTGGTGATCACACTGCTCCCATGTCGACGGCTCCGGCCCGGAGCGGACCCGCGGGATCGGCGTAGCCGACCTCGACGAAGCGCCCGCCACGGCGTTCCACGCTCGTGATGCTCGACAGCGCGCACCGACGGGCACGCGGGTCGTGCCAGAGGTGCTCGCCGGCCAGCCGGCGGTGCACCGTCCAGATCGGGAGCTGGTGGCTCACGAGGACGACGTCACCCCCGTCGATGCTCCCCCACGCGGTCTCGAGCGCGGCCGTCATGCGGTTCGCGATCGACGCGTAGGCCTCGCCCCAACTCGGCCGCAACGGGTTGGCGATCCACGGCCACTCCGTCGGCCGGGCGACCGACCGCCGCGTGAAGCCGGGCGGCTGGCCCTCGTAGCGGTTCGTCGGCTCGATGAGCCGCTCGTCGAGCCGGACGTGGAGGTCGTACGCCTCGGCCCACGGCGCGGCCGACTCCTGCGTCCGCTGCAGGGGCGATGCGACGACCGCACGGACGTCCACACCGGCGTCGACGAACGACCGCGCGGCGGCCTCGGCCATGCGTCGGCCGAGCTCGCTCAGCCGGAACCCCGGCAGGCGTCCGTACAGGACGCCATCAGGGTTGTGGACCTCGCCGTGACGAACGAGGTGCAAGCGGGTCGCGGGCATGGCCTCCAGTGTAGGTCGGGCGGCGCGTCCACCTCCCACCCAGTTCCCGCACGGGTATGCGGAACCGCTCAGCAGCGGCGTCCGGGAGGCCCGGGCGGGCCCGTCAGGACAGGTGGCCCGACAACCGCGTGTGGATCCGCAGCGACCGGGTGTCGAGCCCCACCACCTCGACGGTCGCACCGTGCATCGCGTACCGCTGCTCGATCGCGTCCAGCGCGGCGACCGTCGACGCGTCCCACACCTGGGCGCCGGCGAGGTCGATCTCCACCCGTGCCGGGTCCTCGGCGTACGAGAACCGCGTGGGCAGATCGCTCGACGAGGCGAAGAAGAGCGCGCCGTGCACGCGGTAGCGGACGAGGTCGCCACGGACCTCCCGCTCGACGGACACGACGTGGGCGACCCTCCGGGCGAACACGAGCGCGGACACGACGACGCCGATGAGCACTCCGGTGGCGAGGTTGTCGGTGAACACGACGACCACGACCGTGATCACCATGACGCCCGTCTCCCCGAGCGGCATCCGGCGGAGGGTCCGCGGACGGACGCTGTGCCAGTCGAACGTCGCGACGCACACCATGACCATGACGGCGGTGAGCGCCGCCATCGGGATCTCGGCGACCACCCCGCGCAGGGTCACCGTCAGCACGAGCACCGAGACGCCGGCGACGAAGGTCGAGACGCGGGTCCGGGCCCCGGCCGTCTTCACGTTGATGACCGTCTGGCCGATCATCGCGCAGCCGCCCGTGCCGCCGAAGAACGCACTGACGACGTTGGCGATGCCCTGCCCCCACGACTCGCGCCACCCGCTCGACCGGGTGTCCGTGAGCGCGTCGACGAGCTGTGCGGTGAGCAGGGTCTCGATGAGCCCCACGACCGCCATGCCGAAGGCCGTCGGGGCGATGATCCGCAGCGTCTCGAGGTCGAGCGGCACACGGATCCCGGCGAAGGTCGGCAGCGACGACGGCAGCGCGCCCTTGTCCCCGACCGTCGGGACGTCGACGTGGAACAGCAACGTGAGCGCGGTGACCACGATCACCGCGATGAGCGGGGCGGGCACCGCCTTCGTCAGGAGCGGGAACGCGATGATGATCGCGATGCCGAGCGCCGTGAGCGGCCAGACGACGAACGGCACGCCACGACCGAACAGGTTCGGCAGCTGTGCGGTGAGGATGAGGATCGCGAGCGCGTTGACGAACGCGACGTTGACGCTCCGCGGGATGAACCGCATGAGACGAGCGACGCCGAGGAAGCCGAGCACGAGCTGGAACACACCGCCGAGGACGATCGTCGGCACGAGGTACGCGATGCCGTGGTCCCGGATGAGCGGCGCGACGACCAGCGCCACGGATCCGGCCGCCGCGGAGACCATGGCAGGACGACCGCCGACGAACGCGATCACGACCGCGATGACGAACGACGAGAACAGGCCGACCGCCGGGTCGACCCCGGCGACGATCGAGAACGAGATCGCCTCGGGGATCAGGGCGAGCGCCGTCACGACGCCAGCGAGCACCTCGCGCGTGAGCAAGCGCGGCGACCGCAGCGCCTGCAGCACGGAGTGGGCGACGGGTGCCGACGGACCGGACTGGACAGCTGCGGAGGTCATCGGCGACCACCTTACGGGCGGGCGTGAGCGCTCACCACGGCGTCCGACGCGGGACGGGGGCCGCCCGCTAGACTCGACCCCCGTGATCGAACGCACCCGCATCGCCGACCTCGCCGCACTCCCCGACGGTCCCGTGACCGTTGGCGGATGGGTCGAGACCGTCCGTGACCAGAAGAAGGTGCAGTTCGTCGTACTGCGCGACGAGACGGGCGCCGTCCAGCTCGTCAATCCCGCCGTCCGCGCCGTCGACGACGACGCCGACGACAGCGCACGTGCGGCGCTGACCACGACCGAGACGATCTCCGGGCTCGCGCACGGGACCTTCCTGGTGGCCCAGGGCACCCTCAAGCACGACGAGCGCGTCAAGCTCGGTGGCATCGAGGTCAAGATCGACCGCCTCGACGTCGTGACCGCCGCGCTCCCCGAGACGCCGATCGCCGATGACTCCTCGCTCGACAAGCGCCTCGACTGGCGGTTCCTCGACCTCCGGAACCGCAAACAGAACCTCGTGTTCCGGATCCAGACGACCCTCGAGCACGCGTTCCGGACCTACTGGGTCGAGCGCGACTTCATCGAGATCCACACGCCGAAGCTCATGGCGTCTGCGTCCGAGTCCCGCGCCGAGCTGTTCGAGCTGCCGTACTTCGACACGACGGCGTACCTGGCGCAGAGCCCGCAGAACTTCAAGCAGATGGCGCAGCCAGCCGGATTCGGCGCGGTGTTCGAGATCGCGGACGCGTTCCGGGCCGACCCGTCGTTCACCTCCCGGCACGCGACGGAGTTCACCAGCGTCGACGCCGAGATGAGTTGGGTCGAGTCCCACGAGGACGTCATGGCCATGCACGAGGAGCTCCTCGTCGCCGGCATCACCGCCGTGCAGGCCAAGTACGGCGTGGAGATCAGCGAGGTCTTCGGCTTCGAGCTCCAGGTCCCCACCGCGCCGTTCCCGCGCATCCCGCTCGCCGAGGCCCGCCGGATCGTCGCGGAGGGCGGCTACGATATCCCCCGCGCCGACGGCGACCTCGACCCCGAGGGCGAGCGCCGGATCTCGGCGTACGCCAAGGAGCAGTTCGGCTCGGACTTCGTGTTCGTCACCGACTACGACGCCACGATCCGGCCGTACTACCACATGCGTCACGAGGACGACCCGACGCTCACGAAGAGCTACGACCTCATCTACAACGGTACCGAGATCTCCACGGGCGCCCAGCGCGAGCACCGCGTCGACGTCCTGACGCAGCAGGCGGTCGAGAAGGGCCTGGACCCCGCCGAGCTCGAGTGGTACCTCGACTTCTTCCGCTACGGCGTCCCCCCGCACGGTGGCTTCGGCATGGGCCTGGCCCGGGTGCTCATGCTCATGCTCGGCCAGTCGTCGATCCGCGAGGTCACGTACCTGTTCCGCGGTCCCACCCGCCTGCTCCCGTAGCGGTTCCCGACCGCACGACAGGAGGCGCTGCTCCCCACCGGGGCAGCGCCTCCCGCGTGTGCGGCAGCGACGGCCGGGAGGCGCGGCTCAGGCCTCCCAGTCGATGGCGGTCCGCCCCGTGACCATTCCGCGGACGGTGTCGGCGGCGGCCTGGTGCTCGGGGTGGACCTGGTAGGCCTCGAGCCCGGCGAGGTCGTCGAACGTGGCGACCACCGCGACGTCCGCGTTGCTGCCGGGGTACGCCACGTTGTCGACCACGCGGATGGAGCGGATCGACGGCACGACGCCGTCGAGGCCTTCGAGCACGGCGCGGATGTGGGCGATCGCCTCGTGACGGACGACGTCGTCGCGCAAGCGCCAGGCGACGACGTGGTGGATCACGCGCGGGCCTCGGCCGCGGCGAGCGCACGCTCGAACCGCTCGGCGTCGACGCGCCAGGTGCTGTGGACCCGGCCGTCGACGATGACCACGGGGATGTCCTCCGCGTACTCCTCGCGCAGGGCGTCGTCCTGGAGGATGTCCCGCTCCTCGAACACGACGTCGGGGTGGGCGTCGAGCACGGAGCGGACGATCGGACGGGCGTCGTCGCACAGGTGGCATCCGGGCTTGGTCAGGAGCGTCACGGTGGGCACCCGTCCAGCGTAGTGCGGAGACGACGAAGCCCCGGCCGGTGATCGGTCGGGGCTCTCGTGGTGAGCAGGTCCGGTAGGACCTACTTCTTGTTGCGACGCTGGTGGCGCGTCTTGCGCAGCAGCTTGCGGTGCTTCTTCTTCGCCATGCGCTTGCGGCGCTTCTTGATGACAGAACCCATACGGCCCTCCTACGGCTGATGTGGACACCGGGTCGGAGACCGCGGAAAAATACCTCGTGCGACATTACCGGAGCCGACCGGTGTTGTCGAACGGCGTGGGCGTGGCGCGCTCAACCGACGTCGGCGACACCACCGCGGAGCATCTCCGCGACGGCGGACTCCGGGACCCGGAACGACCGGCCGAAGCGGATGGCGGGGAGCTCCCCCGCGTGCACCATGCGGTAGACCGTCATCTTCGAGACGCGCATCATCTCGGCGACCTCAGCGACCGTGAGGAACCGCACGTCGTCGAAGTTGCCGGCCATGCTCTGCCTTCAGGAGGGGCCCGGCGCCTCCGGACCATGGTGTGACCTGCGTGGTCTCTGGCAACCATAGGGGCGGCCGTGGCGCGGTGTCCAGCCCGCCCGCTGCCCCGGGAACGGGGGTCAGTCGTCGTCCTCGCCGGCACGCCGCTGGAGCCGACGCCGCACCGGGTCGACCACGCGCTCCCAGCCCGTCTGCGCCCCCGAGATCGCCGTCGTGGCGCGGAAGGACGCCTCGGCCATCACCCGTCCGAGTTCGGTGCCGACGTCCACCCGAGACCGTCCCGCGGCGCCGCGGCGCACCGACACGGGGCGGCCGTCGGGAGTCCACGCCGTGGTCGCCGGGACCTCCTCGGCAGCGACGACACCGGTGAACGGTGCGAGCCATTCCTCGACGCCGACGAGGGGCTCCGGGTCGAGGCGGTAGTAGCGGTGCTGGCCCTCGTCGCGCGTGCGCACCAGGCCGGCGTCGCGGAGCACCCGGAGGTGTTTCGACACCGTCGGTTGACTGATCCCGAGGCGCGTGACGAGCGCACCCACGCTGAGTTCGCCGACGGACCCGGCCGCGCCGTACTCCTCGAGCAGGGTTGCGAGCAGTCGGCGCCGCGTGGGGTCCGCGATCACGCCGAAGATGTCGGGCATGCGCTCAGGGTAACGGGGCGCGCGCGGCGAGGGCCATCCGGACGCCCTCGGGGTGCCCCAGGGCGCGTGCGTCAGAGCGCGGCGAGCTCCGCGGCTCGGGCGATGGCGGCATCGGCGGCACGGCGGAGGGTCCCCTCGAGGTCCGCGTCCTCGAGGACCGCGATCGCCCGCTCGGTCGTGCCCTTCGGACTCGTCACCGCGCGCCGGAGGGCCTCGGGGCCGTCGTCCGACGTGGCGAGGAGCTCGACCGCGCCGCGGAGCGTGCCCTCGACCATGACCCGCGCCTGCTCGCGGTCGAACCCGAGCGACTCGGCCGCACGCCGCCACTGTTCGACGAGCAGGAACACGTAGGCGGGCCCGGACCCGGACACCGCGCTGAGGGCGTCGAGCTGGGCCTCGGGGACCTCGAGCACATCGCCCGAGACCGCGAAGAGGGACGAAGCGAGCGCGACCGCCGTCGCGTCGGCGCGACTGCCCCCGCTGACCCCGGTGACACCGCGGCCGACGCGCACGGGGGTGTTCGGCAGCGCCCGGACGACCCGCACGCCCTCCGGCACCAGGGACTCCATCGTCACACTCGTCACCCCGACGGCGACACTCACCACCACCGCGTCCGGCTCGAGGTCGGCCCGCACCTCGCGTAGCAGGTCGGCGACGAGGAACGGCTTGACCCCGACGACGACGAGCCCCGCCCCGCGCACGGCGCGCCGGTTCGCCTCCGGGTCGGTCTCCACGGCGACGGCGTCGAGGCCCCGGACGCGGAGCGCCTCGGCGGACGGCTCCGACCGGTTGGTGACGGCGAAGCGATCCGCGGGGACGCCTGCGGCGACCAGGCCGTCCAGGACCGCTCCCGACATGGATCCGACGCCGAGCATCGCGGTACGTGGCAGATCGAGGACCATCCGGCCATCCTAGGATCTGACCGACCGCACAGGAACGAGAGCAGGGCTGGGCACCATGAGCGCATCCGGAGGCAACAGGGCGATCGTCGCGGCCCTCGGCGCGAACGTCGGCATCGCCGTGGTCAAGTTCATCGCGGCCGCGATCAGCGGATCGGCGTCGATGCTCGCCGAGGGCGTCCACTCCCTCGCCGACTCGGTCAACCAGGTCCTGCTCATCATCGGCGGCCGACGGTCGAAGCGGGCGGCGGACGAGGAACACCCGTTCGGCTACGGCCGCGAACGGTACGTGTACGCCTTCGTCGTGTCGATCATCCTGTTCTCGATCGGCGGCGTGTTCTCGCTGTACGAGGGCATCGAGAAGCTCGAGCACCCGCACCCCCTGGAGACCTGGTGGCTCCCGCTGGCGGTGCTCGCGATCTCCATCCTGCTCGAGGGCTTCTCGCTCCGCACGGCGTTGCGGGAGGCCCGGTCCGACCGCGGGGACCAGTCCCTGGTGCAGTACATCCGTCGGGCCAAGGCACCCGAACTCCCGGTCGTCATGCTCGAGGACACGGCGGCGCTCACCGGGCTCGTGTTCGCGTTCCTCGGCGTCGGTCTGACGGCGCTCACCGGCAACGGCGTCTTCGACGCGATCGGCACGATCCTCATCGCCCTCCTGCTCGTCGCCGTCGCGGTCGTGCTCGGTGTCGAGACGAAGAGCCTCCTGCTCGGCGAGGGGGCGACGCCCGCGGACCTGCAGGCGATCAAGCGGGCGATCCTCGACGGCCCGGAGGTCGACTCGATCATCCACATGAAGACCCTGTACCTCGGCCCGGACGAGCTCATGGTGGCGGCGAAGGTCGCGGTGGACGGGGACCGTCGCCTGGGGGACGTCGCGGCGGGCATCGACGCCCTGGAGGCCCGGGTCCGGTCCGTCGTGCCCGTCGCCCGGGTCATCTACATCGAGCCCGACGTCCGGCACGACGCCCCGCGGCCGCCGACCGAGGCGATCATCATCCGCGCGGCCGACTGACGCGTCCTCCCCCGGTCGGGAGGCCGAGCGACCGTCCACAGGGAAGGCACGCCTTCGTGGCGGAGCCGGCCGGGCCTCCGCCACGATCGGAGCATGTCCGTGTTGCAGAACGTGTTCCTGGCTCTCCACTTCATCGGTCTCGCCGCCGTGATCGGCGCCTTCCTCGCGCAGGTCCGGCGCAAGGAGCACATCGAGACCCAATGGCTCGTCATCGGCCTCGTGACGCAGCTCGTGACCGGTCTGGCACTCATGGGCATCATCGACGCGACCACCCACGGCGGGTCGAACCACGTCAAGCTCGGGGTCAAGCTCGTCATCGCGCTGATCGCCCTCACGACGGCGTTCGTGGCGCGGTCGCGGCAGCGCCGGGCCGACGCGGGGACGGCCGGACCGAAGGCGGCGCTGCCGTTCTTCCACACGACCGGAGCGCTGGCGATCGTCAACGTGCTCATCGCCGTGTTCTGGCACTGAGGCGCGTCCGGCCGTCGAGCGGCCTCAGCGTCTCGCGGCGAAGAACGTGTCGAGCATCGCGGCACAGGGCTGTTCGAGCACACCGCCGACGACCTCGGCCCGGTGTGGGAGTCGTCGATCGCGCGCGATGTCGTAGACGCTGCCCGACGCACCCGCCTTCGGATCCCACGCGCCGAACACGATCCGGGGTACCCGAGCGGCGAGCACGGCGCCGGCGCACATCGGGCACGGCTCGAGCGTGACGACGAGGGTGTGCTGCTCGAGGTGCCAGTCCCCCGTGCGTGCCGCGGCGGCGCGGAGTGCGAGCACCTCGGCGTGCGCGGTCGGATCCTGTCGGGCCTCCCGTTCGTTGCGCCCCGTGGCGACCACCGCACCGGTCGCGTCGAGCACGACCGCGCCGACCGGGACGTCCCCCGTCGCGAGACACGCGCGGGCCTCGTCGAGCGCCCGTTCCATCGCGGCCACCCACGGCCGGGCCGCCGGGTGCTCGCCCCGGTCCGCTCCGCCGCCGATGCCCGAGGGTCCGGGGCCGACCGGCCCGGGTCCGTGCTGCCGGTGCTCCACTCGCCCTCCTCGTCCGCCGCGGTGGCGCCTCCGTGGCCGGTACCCTTGAGCGTATGCGAGTCCACGTCGCCGACCACCCGCTCATCACGCACAAGTTGTCGGTGCTCCGCGACCGCACGACGCCCGCACCGACGTTCCGCGCTCTGACCGAGGAGCTCGTGACGCTCCTCGCGTACGAGGCGACGCGCAACGTGCGAGTGACCGCGACCGCGATCGAGACCCCCGTCGCGAACACCGTCGGCGTCGCCATCGCCAAGCCGCGTCCGCTCGTCGTGCCGATCCTCCGAGCGGGCCTCGGGATGCTCGAGGGCATGGTCAAGCTCGTGCCGACGGCCGAGGTCGGGTTCCTCGGCATGGCGCGCAACGAGGAGACCCTCGAGCCCCAGACGTACGCCGAGCGCCTGCCCGAGGACCTGTCGAACCGGCAGTGCTTCGTCCTCGACCCGATGCTCGCGACCGGTGGCTCCCTGACGGCCGCGATCGAGTTCCTGTTCGACCGGGGCGCCGTGGACGTCACCGCCGTCTGCATCCTCGCCGCGCCCGAAGGGCTCGCCGCGGTCGAAGAGGCCACCGCGGGCAAGGACGTCACGATCGTCCTCGGTGCCCTCGACGAGCGACTCGACGACCGCGGGTACATCGTGCCCGGACTCGGCGACGCGGGCGACCGGTTGTACGGACTCGCCGAGTAGCCCCTTCCACCGCCCTCGCAGGCTCGGTCGACGCTGGCGTCGCGCGGCGCTGGCGCGCCGCCTCAGCTCCAGCGCGCGGACTCGCCGAGTAGCCCCTTCCACCGCCCTCGCAGGCTCGGTCGACGCTGGCGTCGCGCGGCGCTGGCGCGCCGCCTCAGCTCCAGCGCGCGGACTCGCCGAGTAGCCCCTTCCACCGCCCTCGCAGGCTCGGTCGACGCTGGCGTCGCGCGGCGCTGGCGCGCCGCCTCAGCTCCAGCGCGCGGACTCGCCGAGTAGCCCCTTCCACCGCCCTCGCAGGCTCGGTCGGCGCTGGCGTCGCGCGGGCGCACGTCCGCACGTCCGCCGGGACAGTTGACAGCCCCCTGGTATACCGCCGATACTCGCCCCATGACTGTTTCCTCGTCCACCCGCGTCCTCATCGAGGTCCAGGGGACTGCCGGCATGATGATGCCGGGCATGGCGGTCATGTGTTGTCGAATGTGTGCCTGACCGGCACCCGTTCCAGCCGGACCCACCCCGACGGCGACCCCGTCCTGTGTGCGGTCCCCGGGATCCGGCGCCGACGACCATCGTGATCGTCGACGCGGAGGCACCCGCTCCCCTCGGTCCGTCCCGCCCTCGAACCCCCTCGCCGGGGTCCGGGCAGCGCGGCCGCCGCGACCG
This sequence comes from Curtobacterium sp. MCBD17_019, assembly GCF_003234555.1. Taxonomy (NCBI): domain Bacteria; kingdom Bacillati; phylum Actinomycetota; class Actinomycetes; order Micrococcales; family Microbacteriaceae; genus Curtobacterium; species Curtobacterium sp. MCBD17_019. The sequence continues at coordinate 99,308 of NZ_QKTT01000011.1, forward strand.
AGGACGCATTCGACGCACCGGCGCTCCGAGCGCCACAGCCAGGAGGACTCCCATGTCACTCACCATCGATCGCCCGCGACACACCACCGCCGACACCGCGCTCGCCAGCGCTGCCGCGCCGACCCATGCCGGGCCGGCTCTCCCCGCGGCCCAGCACGCCCGCGCTGCTGCGCCCGTGCGTACCCCCGCTGCCGGCACCGCCCTGCCCGCCCGTGCCGCACGGCCTGCGCCCGCTGCCGAGGACGTCCCGACGAGTCCCGTCGTCGCTCCCGCCCGGAGCCGCGCCCTGCCCGAGGGCACGGAGGCACGCGGATTCGCCCTCTACGTCGGGATCGACGAGGCGAAGGCGGCTGCGGCCGGCACCTCGCTCGCGGCCATCGTCGAGCAGCTCAAGGCCCTGACGGCCCAACTCGCCCCCGCCGCCGAGACCTACGCGGCGGTCGCGGTGGCGGCCGAGGGCTCCGGGGGCCGCGACGTCGAGGTCGTGCGCCTCGCGCTGCAGGACCGATCCGCGGTCGCGGCGCGGAAGCAGACCTCGCCCGCGGAGCCCGAGGAGACCGGCGTCGTGATCGACATCTCGCGCAAGCGGGTCGTGCTCGACGGCGAGACCGCACCGCTGACCTACAAGGAATTCGAGCTCCTCCAGTTCCTGGTGCTCCGCGAGGGCCGGACGGTCGACCGCCAGGCGATCATCGAGGGACTCTGGGCGGACGGCGAGGACGAGACGCCGAACGAGCGGACCATCGACGTGCACGTCCGACGCCTCCGCTCGAAGCTCGGTGCCTTCGAGGAGATCGTGCGGACGGTCCGGGGTGTCGGCTACCGGTTCGACCGGCACGCGGACGTCGCCGTGCGGTACGCCTCCACGCCGTCCCCCGACCTCTTCTGACGGCCGCGGGGGCTCCCGGCGTCGGCATCGGGCGCTCTGGGTGAACTCGCAGTGAAACAACGATCCGGTACCTACCGCTCGTTACCACCTCGTTATATTCTGACGGAGCAGTCGCTGTTTGCTGTGGCAGCGGTTGCGGAATGTGATTGCAGGACACTCTTGGGTGCAAGGGAGGAGGGCGGCCACCACGCCTCTGGTGGCCGCCCTTCGTCGTGTCCGAGCCGGTCGGGCGTCCGACCCCGTCGATACAGTTGGCGGAGGTCGGAAGGAGCCGCAGTGAGTGACACATCGAAGGCCGTCGCCGCGTGGGAGGCCCTGTTCCGCGCGCAGGTCACCGTGATGCGCAACCTCAACACCGCGTTCCCGTCGTCCGACATCTCGTTCAACGAGTACGACGTCTGCTACAACCTGTCCAAGCAGCCCGGACGGCGCCTCCGGATGCGGGACCTGACCGGCCAGCTCCTGCTGACCCAGCCGAGCATCAGCCGCCTCGTCGAACGACTGGCGGCCCGCGGCGTCGTCGAGAAACTCCCCGATCCGACGGACGCCCGCGGTGTGATCGTCGCGTTGACGACACACGGCTTCGACCTCTACCGCACCGTGGCGAAGCAACACGCCGCCACCATCGCCGAGCAGGTCGGCGCCGGACTCGACGACGACGAGCTGGGCGAGCTCGAACACCTGTGCACGAAGCTGCGCACGGCCGCCGCTGCCGCCACCGATGGCACCACGGCGCACCCGGCGCTCCGCGCGAACCCGGACCCGTCGGCCTCCGATCTGGCCTCCGACACCGTGCCGAGCGTGTGAGCGGCGCGCTCGTCTGGCTGCGGGACGACCTGCGCCTCCACGACAACCCCGCCCTGCACGCCGCCGTCACGGCCGGCGGCCCGGTCACCGTGGCGTACGTCCTCGACGACCAGTCGGAAGGCCTCCGTCCGTTCGGTGGCGCCGCGCGCTGGTGGCTGCACGGGTCGCTCGCCGCGCTCGACGCCGACCTCCGGGCCCGCGGGAACCGCCTCGTCCTGCGCCGGGGTGCCGCGGCCACCGTGATCGACGAGCTCGTGCGCGACACCGCGGCGGACACGGTCCTCTGGAACCGTCGGTACGGCGCCGCGGAACGCGCGATCGACACGGGGATCAAGCAGTCGCTCATCGACCGCGGTCACGTCGTGCACAGCGCGGCGGCGGCGCTGCTCTGGGAGCCGTGGACGCTCGCCACCGGCCAGGGCCAGCCCTACCGGGTGTTCTCGCCGTTCTGGCGGGCGGCGCAGGCGATGCCGACACCCCGCGAACCGCTCCCGCGGCCCGTGACGGTGCCGGCCGGGCCGTCTGTGGCGAGCGACGCCCTCGACGACTGGGGTCTGCTGCCGACCCGACCGGACTGGGCCGGCGGCCTGCGCGCGACCTGGACCCCCGGCGAGGCCGGAGCCGCGGCCCGGTTGCGGCACTTCCTCGAGCACGGTCTCGAGGACTACGACCAGCGTGACCAGCCGTCGGCCGACGCCGCGAGCGGACTGAGCCCGCACATCCGCTGGGGCGAGATCAGCCCGTACCAGCTCTGGCACCGTCTGCACGGCGAGCTCACGCCCGCGCAGCGTCGCCAGGCGCCGTCGTTCCTCCGACAGCTGGCCTGGCGCGAGTTCAACTGGCACGAGCTGTACCACGAGCCGGACATGGCCACCGTGAACGTCCGCCCCGAGTTCGACGCCTTCCCGTGGCGCTCCGCGTCGTCGGACGAGCTCGACCGCTGGCGGTACGGCCGCACCGGCATCGACCTCGTGGACGCCGGCATGCGGGAGCTCTGGCACACCGGCGCGATGCACAACCGCGTCCGCCTGGTCGTCGGGAGTTTCCTCGTCAAGAACCTGCTCGTCGACTGGCGCGTCGGCGAGCAGTGGTTCTGGGACACCCTCGTCGACGCCGACTCCGCGAACAACGCCGGCAACTGGCAGTGGGTGGCCGGTTCCGGGTTCGACGCCGCCCCCTTCTTCCGCGTCTTCAACCCGCAGCTCCAGGCGGACAAGTTCGATCCCCACCGGAGCTACATCCGGCAGTGGATCCCGGCGGACGAGGTCCGGCCGGAACCGATGGTCGACCTCAAGTCGAGCCGCGCCCGAGCCCTCGACGCCTACCAGCAGATGCGGGCCGTGTGACCAGCGCATCCTCGTCGGACGCCGCTCCCGACAACGCCGCCTCCGCCAGGGCTCCACGACCCGCGGACCGACTCCCCGCGGACGTCCTGAGCCGCATCGACGACCTGTTCCGGCAGCGTGTGGAGCGCGGTGTCGCGCCGAGTAGCGCGTGGGGCGTGTTCGACCGCCAGGGCCTCGTCGCCAGTGGCGGCCACGGGGACCGCGGTGACGGACGAGCTCCCGACCAGGACACGGCGTACCGGATCGCCTCGTGCACGAAGAGCGTCACCGCCGCGGCCCTGCTGCTCCTCACCGAACGGGGCCTGCTCGACCTCGACGACCCGGTGACCGCGTTCGTGCCCGCATTCGCGTCGGTCGCACTGCCCCGCCCGGACGCCCCCGTCCCGACGCTGCGGATGCTGCTGACGATGTCCGCCGGCTTCCCGACCGACGACCCCTGGGCCGACCGGCAGGAGTCCCTGTCCGACGACGCGTTCGACGGCGTGCTCCGCGGCGGCCTGCTCTTCGACCGGGTGCCGGGAACGGGCTTCGCCTACTCGAACCTCGGTTACGCACTGCTCGGCCGTGTCGTGGCGCGGGTGAGCGGTCGGCCGTACCAGCGCTTCGCGACCGAGGAGCTGCTCGACCCGCTCGGGCTCACCCGGACGGCGTTCACCGCGCCCGACGGGGCCGCGCTCGCCTCCGGGTACCGCTCGGGCCCGGACGGCTGGGAACGGCTGCCGTTCACCGGCCCGGGTGCGTTCTCGAGCATCGGCGGTCTGTTCTCGACGGTCACGGACCTCGCGGCGTGGGCGCGGTTCCTGGCCGCCGCGTTCGACGGCATCGGCGTCGGGACGACCGGGGCGGCGGCGGCGTGGTCCGGGTCGGCGCCACTGTCGGCAGCCGACCGTCGTGCCATGCAGCAGGCGTCACGGACGATCCCGGGCGGGACGGGCCTCCCGGGTCTGCGGGATCGCCCTGCCGGGTACGGCTTCGGGCTGTTCGTCGAACAGGACCCGGTCGTCGGGACGATCGTGTCGCACTCGGGCGGCTACCCGGGCTTCTCCGCACACATGCGATGGAGCACGGCCGACGGCGTCGGCGTGGTCGCGTTCGAGAACGCGACCGGGGCTCGGGTGCCGATGGCCGCGACGGAGGCGCACGACCTCCTGCTGTCCGCACGACCCGCACCCCCTGCGGACCCGGTGCTCGACGTGACGCGACGCGCGCAGGCGGCCGTGACGCGCCTCCTGGCCGACGGGTTCCCCGACGACCTCGCCGACGCGGTGTGCACACCGAACGTCGCGATGGACGTGCCCTACGAACGCCGCCGTGCAGCCGTCCGGGAGGCCCTGTCCGCGTCCGGCGCGGACCTCGCGGCCCGCCCCGTGCGCGAGGAGACGCGGTCACCCACGCACCTGGTGTGGTGGCACCCGGGGAGCACCGGTCTGCTGCGGGTCGAGATCCGTCTCGCTCCGATCGCGGCCGGACTCGTGCAGACGCTCACGGTCCGGGTGGAGGACGCACCTCCGGTCTGACCGGCTGCGGACGCCTGTGGAACGTGCACGGGCACACGACCACCTCCAGTAGCATTCCACATGCCAGTCGACCTCGACGACACCGGAGGACAGGACCGCCGTGCCACGCAGACCCGATCCCAGCATCAAGCCCGCGATCGTCGAACGCGTCGCCGCGCATCTACGGGCCACACCGATCGAGGCCGTCACGCTGCGCGGCGTGGGTCGGGCCCTCGGCACCAGCGCGTACCCGCTCGTGTACCACTTCGGATCCCGGGACGCTTTGGTGGACGCCGTGGTGGAGCACCTCGAGCGGACGTGCGACCACGTGGAGCTCGATTCCTCCGCGACGCCGACGGACCTCCGCAGCTGGTTCCGGGAGCAGTTCGGCAACCTCGGCGATCCCGACCGGTACTTGGCCGCGCGGTTGACGTTCGAGCTCGGCGCGACCGAGCCGCTCCGCGGCGGATGTCGGCACCGCCCGCGGCACGACCGCCAGGTCGCGTCCGTCGTCGCGTGGTGCCGGCATCACGACGTCACTGATCCCGAGCGACGGGGGCGCGAGGCCGTCCTGTACGCGCGGGGCGTGCAGTGGGGCGGTGTGCTCGACGGCGACCAGCAGGCGGCGGACCAGGCGCTGCACCGGATCGCACGCACGTTGGCCCTCGCCGCCGGACGTGCCGATGCGGCGGTGGGGCCGATCGACACCACGGGGCCGGACGCCGAGCACGACGAAGGCCGCCCCGAACGGGGCGGCCTCCGTGTCGAACCTGATCGCGATCGCAGCGTCGTGCCGGACCGCGACGGTCAGGTCAGAGCGTGACGAACGACTGCGCCTTGGCGTTGGCGAAGCGCGCGGCGACGTTCTCCCAGTCGACGATGTTCCACACGGCCTTGACGTAGTCCGCCTTGACGTTGAGGTAGTCGAGGTAGAACGCGTGCTCCCACATGTCGAGCATGAAGATCGGGACGAGCCCGAACGGGATGTTGCCCTGCTGGTCGAACAGCTGGAACGTCGTGAGCTGCTGCCCCACGATGTCCCAGGCGAGCACCGACCAGCCCGAGCCCTGGATGCCCGTGGCGACCGCGGAGAACTGGGCCTTGAACTGGTCGAACGAGCCGAAGAACTCGTCGATCGCCGCGGCGAGCTCACCCTCGGGCACCTTCGTGTCCGGGCCGAGGTTCGTCCAGAAGATCGAGTGGTTCACGTGGCCACCGAGGTTGAACGCGAGGTCCTTCTCGAGCTTGTTGACGTTCGCGAGGTTGCCCGACTCACGGGCCTCACCGAGCTGCTGCAGGGCGGTGTTCGCCCCCGCCACGTAGGTCGCGTGGTGCTTGTCGTGGTGGAGCTGCATGATCTTGCCGCTGATGTGCGGCTCGAGCGCGGCGTAGTCGTACGGCAGTTCCGGAAGGGTGTACTCAGCCATCGGATGTCCTTTCGTGTTGGGTTGGACGTGCGGGCCCCGCGGCCGGATGGACCAGCCGGGAACGATCGGTGAGGGAGTGGAACTCCCGGTTGTGGTAGACGAGCGGCTCACCCTGCTCGAGGCCGAGCACGATGTCGAGCACCTCGGCGACGACCACCGTCGAGCTGCCGATCGGCGTCGTCGAGAGCGGACGGCACCGCAGGACCGATGCCGCCGCGGGCAGGTACCAGTCGCCGGAGGGCAGGCGCTCCCAGATGCCCGGCTCGTCGACGGACGGACTCCCCGTGGAGGCGAAGCGCCGGGCGAGCTCCACGCCGCCCGCGTGCATCAGGTGCACCACGAACAGCGGCGCACCGAGCACCGCACCGGCCGACCCGGAGTTCGTCGACAGCGAGAACACGAGGACGGGCGGGTCGACCGCCACCGACGCCACCGACGACGCCGTGAGCCCGGTCGGACCGTCCGGTGTGTCGGCCGTGATGACCGCGACCCCCGCAGGGTGTCCGCGGAACGCCGCCTTGTAGGCGTCGGTCAGGTCACCGGGGGTGCCGGGCACGGACTGGGGGGTGTCGACCTGGGGCATCAGTCGGGCTCGTTCTCTTCCTCTTCGGGCGCGACCCGTCAGGGCCACGTCCCAACGTAGGACTTCGAGCGCCGTTGAGGTCAAGATCCACAGCAATCGCGTGCGGTCGGGCGTGGCACGGGCGGCCGAGGCGTCCCCCTGCGCGGCGGGCCCGACCTGCGCGGCGGGCGCGACCGGCGCGGCGGGCGCGACCGGCGCGGCGGGCGCGAGGGTCAGCGGACGCGCCGGAGCGTGAACCAGGCGCCGACCGCAGCTGCGACCATGAGCACCGCGGCGACGCCGGCGGTCGTCGTGACGCCCGAGTCGAACGCGGCGCGCGCCGATGCGAGCAGTTCGGCGCCCGCGTGGCCGCCGAGGGACCGGGCGGCGGCGACCGCCCCGCCGAGCGTCTGGCCGGCGGCGACGTGCTCGGTCGATGACAGCCCCGCCGGCACGACGACGTGCGCGCGGTACGCGGCGGCGAGCACGGTCCCGAGCACGGCCGTGCCGAGCACGGCGCCGATCTCGTAAGCCGTCTCCGACAGCGCCGACGCCGCACCCGACTTCGCGGCGGGCACCGTCGACACGATGAGGTCGTTCGTCACGGTCTCGGACGCGCCGATCCCGACGCCGAGGAGCACGTACGCCAAGGCGAGCGCCCGGATGTCCGCACCGTGTCCGAGCGCGGCGACCAGGGCGTACGCGGCGGCCGAGGACAGCAGCGACACCGCGACCACCCATCGCGGAGCGATCCGGGCGACGACCGGGACGACCACGAGCCCGGCGACGACCGACAACACCGTGCCCGGCAGCAGGACGAGTCCGGCGGTGAACGGGTCGAGCCCGGCGACGAGCTGCAGGTGCTGCGAGATGAAGTACAGGAACCCCGTGAGCGAGAACATCGCCGTCATGTTCGTGACGATGCTGCCCGTGAACGGCACGCTGCGGAACAGCCGGACGTCCAGCATCGGCACACGCGCGGTGAGCTGGCGCCGGACGAAGGCGACGCCGCAGACGACCCCGACCGCGAGTGCGGCGAGCGCGGCACCCCGGGTGTCCGGATCGGCCAGCGACTTGATCGCCCACGCCGTCGGGGCGAGCGCCGCGAGCGACAACGCCATGCTCACGAAGTCCACGGGACCCGGAGCGGGATCACGGGACTCGGGCACGAGGAACGGCGCGGTGAGGAGCAGCAGGACGAGGATCGGCACGGCGAGGAGGAACACGCTCCCCCAGGCGAAGTGCGCGAGGAGGACGCCACCGACCAGGGGCCCGAGCGCGCCGCCTGCGGAGAACGTGCAGGACCACACCGCCAGCGCGAGGCGTCGCTCTGCACGGTCCTCGAACACGTTGCGGATGAGCGACAGCGTCGACGGCATGAGCATCGCGCCGAAGACGCCCATCGCGACCCGGGCGGCGACGAGCATCCAGGCATCGGTCGCGAACGCGGCGGCGACCGAGAACGCGGCGAAACCCGTCGCGCCGACGAAGAGCAGGCGGCGGCGCCCCCACCGATCGCCGAGGCTGCCCATGACGACGAGGAGCCCAGCCAGGACGAGGGGGTACGCGTCGACCACCCAGAGCAGCGTGGTGGCGGCGGGGTGGAGGTCGGCGGAGATCGCCGGGAGCGCGAAGCTCAGCACGGTGTTGTCGACCGCGATGAGGAGCACGGGGAGCATGAGGACCGCGAGGGCGGCGAACCGTCGGGTGCGTGTCGACGCGGACGGACGGCGGACGGGGGCGAGGAGCAGGGACATCGGTGGTGCTTCCGGGACGGCGGTGGTGCTGCGCAGGCGACGGCACGCGTCGCGGCGAGGTTGACCGATCTACTGTACCGACCGGACGGTACATGCTGCAAACGCCGGCTCGCGCACCGCGCTCCCTAGACTGAGGAGATGACCAGCGCGCGGGACCGCATCCTCGACAGCTTCGTCGGCATCGTGTGCGACGACGGCGAGCGCGTCGCCACGCTCGATGCCGTCGCGGCCCGCGCTGGGGTGTCGAAGGGCGGATTGCTCTACCACTTCGGGTCCAAGGCGGCGCTCGTCGCGGGCCTGTGCGAGCGGCTCTCGGACCTCGGGGTCGCCGACGTCGAGCGGATGCGGGCGGCGACGGACGGCCCGGCGCGGTACTTCGTCCGCAACTGCGAGTTCGTCGGCAGCGAGCTCGACCTCGCACTCCTCGCCGCGTCACGGCTGCAGCAGGCCGGCTACGAGGAGGCCGGTCGCACCCTCGACGAGGTCGAAGGTGCCTGGCTCGCGGCGCTCGTCGACCACCTCGGCGACGTCCCCACGGCCCAGGCGATCAAGCTCATGGGCGACGGCCTGTACCACGCCGCGGCGCTCGGCGCGGTCGCGGGCGGGCGCTCCCGTGCCGAGGGCGTCGTGATGGAGGACATCCTCGGCGTCGTCGACCGACTCGTCGCCACCCGCCCCGACGCCTGAACGACCGCGGCCGTCACCGGGGACTAGACTGGGCGTCGTTCAACCGCTCGTCACCGGAGGTACCTCGTGGGCCGCGTCTTCCTCGCCCTGTTCTCGATCGCACTGTTGGTCGTCGCGATCTACCTGTTCGGTGTCGCGTTCCAGGTCTCCAGTGGGCAGGGCTTCATCTTCTTCGGCGGCATCCTCCTGATGTGCCTGTCGTTCGGACTGCCGATCCACGCCTTCTCCAAGCGCTAGCGTTCCTCGACGGAACGGAACGGCCCCGCATCCCATCGGATGCGGGGCCGTTCGCCGTCCCGGCGGCAGTGTCGATCGCGTGCGGGGCCGTTCGCCGTCCCGGCGACAGTGTCGAGCGCGTGCAGGGCCGTTCGCCGTCCCGGCGACAGCGGCCGGTCGCGGGTCGGTCAGGCGCGACGGTGGAGACCGCGCAGCGCCACGGCAGTCGAGACCGCCGCGTGCAGCGCCTCGGCGCCCTTGTCCTCCTTCGAGCCGGGCAGCCCGGCACGGTCCAGCCCCTGCTGCTCGTCGTCGAGGGTGAGCACCCCGAAGCCGACGGGCTTGCCCGTGTCGAGCGCGACCCGGACCAGGCCGCTCGTCGCGGCGTCCGACACGTACTCGAAGTGCGGTGTGCCGCCACGGATCACGACGCCGAGGGCGACCGCCGCGTCCGCCCCGGCCACGAGCGCGGCCTTCGCCACGACCGGCAGCTCGAAACTGCCGGGGACGTGGATCACCTCGGTGCTCGCCCCGAGCCGCTCGGCCTCACGCAGGGCGCCCTGGAGGAGCCCCCCGGCGATCGTCTCGTGCCAGCGCCCGGCGACGATCGCCACGTGGACACCCGTTCCGTCGACCTCGTCACGCTCGGCCGCTCCTGCTCCGCTCATCCGTCCTGTCCTCTCCAGGACCGTCCGGCCCCGTCCCGCGCCGTCAGCCACGCGCTGAGCTCGGCGATCGTGATGACCGGGACGCCTTCGCGCGCCCCGAGTTCCAGCAGCGCCGGCAGGCGCATCATCGCGCCGTCGTCGCCGACGATCTCGCAGATCGCTGCGGCAGCGCGGAGGCCGGCCGCCGTCACGAGGTCGATCGCCGCCTCGGTGTGCCCCGGGCGCTCGCGGACGCCGCCGGGACGTGCCCGGAGCGGGACGACGTGACCCGGTCGGTGGAGGTCCCCGCGCTGCGATCGCGGATCGGCGAGCACGCGGAGGGTCCGTGCACGGTCGGACGCCGAGATGCCGGTCGTGATCCCCGCGGCGGCGTCGACCGTCACCGTGTAGGCGGTGCCGCGGACGTCCTCGCTCCGCTCGACCATCGGCGGCAGGTCGAGGGCGTCGGCGATCGCGGCGCTCACTGGCGCGCAGATGAACCCGGACGAGTGCCGCACCGTCCACGCGATCCACTCCGGAGTCGCGAGTTCCGCGGCGAGGACGACGTCGCCCTCGTTCTCACGCTGCTCGTCGTCCGCCACGATGACCGGGCGGCCGGCGATGAGCGACCGGAGGGCCTCCTCGACCGACGCGAGCCCCGCCGGCGGTGCGTCGGCGCCGGTGGCGGTCATCGTGCCTCCAGGCGGAGCATGCGGCGGACGTGCCGGGCGAGCACGTCCGTCTCGACGTTCGCACGGTCGCCGGTGCGCAGGGCGCCGAGCGTCGTGGCGGCGAGGGTCTCCGGGATGAGCGAGACCTCGAACCACGCTGCGTCCGGGGCGACGGCCTCGTCCGAAACGGCGCTGACGGTCAGGCTGACGCCGTCGAGGGCGACGGACCCCTTGTCGACGACGAGGGGCGCCAGTCCCGGGGTCAGGGCGAAGCGGACCCGTCGCCAGCCGTCGCCGTCCTCGGTGGCGAGCACGGTGGCCGTCCCGTCGACGTGCCCCTGCACGATGTGACCGCCGAGTCGGTCGCCGACGCGCGCCGCCCGCTCCAGGTTCACGCGGTCACCGGCCCGCAGGCCGCCGTGCACGCTCATGTCGAGCGTCTGCCGCATGACGAACGCCGTGAACGACGACGCGTCGTGTTCCACGACGGTCAGGCAGACGCCGCTCACCGCGATCGAGTCGCCGTGCCGGACGCCCTCGACCGCGACGGGCCCGGTGACGGTGAGCGCGATGGAGTCCCCGCGGTCCTCCACGCGGTCGACGTGGCCGAGTTCCTCGATGATGCCCGTGAACACTGGTGTCCTGTCTGTCGGGACTCCGGAGGGTTCCACGGGAGGACGCCACGGACGGCCCACGACGGTGGACCGCCCAGCGCTTCCTCCCGTCCGGACTCTCACCGTCGGTCCCGGAGTTCCACCGGGTCGACCACGGTCGGACATCGGTCCGCCCGCAGCTCGTGGACTGTCACCACCGGTTCGGAATTGCACCGACCCCGGAGCGCTGTACGTGGACGGAACATTACCGCACCGGCCCCGCCCGTAGAGTGGACGACGGCCGCCACCCGGAGCGGCCGGTTCGCATCGCCCCACGACGGGCGGCAGGAAGGACACCGTGGCCTCGATCTTCAGCGCCCCGACCCGCAACCTCGACGTCGTCACGCTCCACGAGATCCTGCGGCTGCGGCAGGACGTGTTCGTCGTCGAGCAGGAGTGCGCCTACCCGGACATCGACGGCCGCGACCTCGAGCCCGGGACCGTGCAGTGGTGGAGCGGCAACGGATCGGTCGACGCCACGCTCCGGGTGCTCCACCAGCCGGACGGCACCGAGCGCATCGGCCGGGTCGCCACCGCCCGCGGGGCGCGGGGCACGGGGCTCGCGTCGGAGCTCATCCGCGCCGCGATCGACTCGTGCCGCAGCGGCAGCATCGCCATCGACGCCCAGTCCCACCTGCGCGACTGGTACGCCCGGTTCGGCTTCGTGCAGACCGGTGACGAGTTCATCGAGGACGGCATCCCGCACGTCCCGATGACGCTGACGCGCTGACGCGTCGCTACGCCTGCCAGCGCCGGAGTTCCCCGAACGAGCGCGCCTGCCGGGGTCGCTCGGCGACGAGCCGCTCGAACACGATGTTCGTCTGCGTCGTCGCGACCGACGGGTCGCCGCTCAGCTCGTCGGCCACGAAGTCCCGCAGCTGCTCGGTCGAGGTGCACGCGATGTGCACGAGGAAGTCCTTGTCGCCGGCGAGGAACGACACGTCGAGCACGACCGGGATCGCGAGCAGTCGTTTGGCGAACTCCCGGAGTTCTCGGCGTGCCGCGGCGTGGACCCGCACGGAGACCATCGCCTCGATCGCGAACCCGAGGCGTGCGATGTCGACGTCGGCGCGGTACCCGCGGACGATGCCCGCCTGCTCCAGGGCCCGGACCCGGGTCAGGCAGGTGGACGGAGCGACGCCGACCTCGGCCGCCAACCGGTTGTTGGGGATCCGAGCGTCGGACGCCAGGACCCACAGGATGCGCTCGTCGACCTCGTCGAGGCGGACGGACCAGCTGTCGGCGCGGGTGGCCGGAGTCGAACGATCGAGCACGGGCGGGCCTCCTGGTCGAATCATCCGGCGATGGTGTCCCTGATCGTCGCACGACGGGGCAGCCGGCACCACCCGTCACATCATGAGCGTCATGCCGACGACCGCGACCGTCATCGCGAAGACCTCGCCGCTCCGCACCGCACGGCGGTCCTCCCGGCCCCACTCGTACCGCAGCAGCCACCCGCTGAACGCGCAGTACCCCACGACACCCGCACCGAGCACCGCCGTGAGGACGAGCGTGTGCGCCATCGGATCGGCCGACGCGGCACCCAGCACCGCCGACGCGGTCGAGCCGTGCCCCGCCCCGCTCGTCGTGACGCCGCTCGCGCCGCTCGATCCGGCACCGCTCATCGCACCGCCCATCGCGCCACTCATCGCACCGAGCAGCAGCATCCCCGCCATGACGACCGCGGAGAGCGCCCGGTGCACGTCCATCGGGTCCGCGCGCCGGGCCTCCCGGCCGTCCTCGGCCCGTCCTGGTGCGCCGGCCGCCCGAGCGCGCGACCCGATGACCGGAAGGGGCGCCACGAGCAACAACGCCGCCCCGGCCACGAGGGACCAGCCGGTCCCCACGCCGAACGCCGGGAGCAGCATGGCCACGAGCATCACCAAAGCCGGTACGACCACCGCCGGCCGGGGCCGGTACCGGTCGCCGACGACGCAGCAGACCGACGCGAACTGCGGCACCACGAGCATGGCGGTCGCGATCGGGTCGTGCACCGGGAGGCCTCAGCGGCTCGGCAGTCGGGGGTGCGGGGTCAGCGCGTCGCGGCCCGTGCGGCTCGCTGCTCCTTGACGCGGGTGTTCTCGGCACGCACCGCGGCCTGCGTCGCACGCTCGCGGACGAGCCACTCGGGCATCTCCTGCAGGAGCGCCTTGATCTCGGCCGTCGTCAGCGCGTCGTCGACACCGGCGCGCGCGAGTCCCGAGACCGACACGCCGAGCTTCGCGGCGACGACCGGCCGGGGGTGCGGACCCTCGCGCCGGAGCTCCGCGAGCCACTCCGGCGGCTCGGCCTGCAGCGCCTCGAACGTGGAGCGCGACACCGGCGCCGAGCGGAACGACTCGGGCGCCGCGGACACCAGGATGCCGAGCTTCTTCGCGGCCGTCTCCGGCTTCATCGTCTGTTCCTGCGCCATGCCCACCAGGGTACGGGACCCGCCCCGGTCCTATGCTCGACGCATGCCCGGAACCCTCACCGTCGCGTTCGTCCCGGGCGTCTCCCCCGCACGGTGGGCACGGGTGTGGCGGGAGCGGATGCCGGACGTCGAACTCGTGCTCCGCGCGGTCGGCGCCGACGAGGTCGACCGGGCGCTCGACGGCGACGCCGACATGTGCTTCGCCCGGCTCCCCGTGACCGAGGGTCTGCGCGCGATCCCGCTGTGGACGGAGACGCCGGTCGTCGCCGCTCCGAAGGACTCCGAGTTCGCCGAGGTCGACAGCGTCACCGAGCGCGACCTCGTCGGGATGACCCTGCTCGGCGGCGGCCCGGTTCCGGACGACCTCGACGGCACGCTCGATCTCGTCGCCGCGGGCGTCGGCCTCGCTGTGCTGCCCCAGTCCCTGTTCCGTGCGGCGAGCCGCCGCGACCTCGTCGCCCGTCCGCTCGTCGACGTCGAGGGGACGCGCGTCGCGCTCGTCTGGCGCGACGCGGACGCCTCCCCGGTGACGGACGAGTTCATCGGCATCGTCCGAGGGCGCACCGCGAACAGCTCCCGCGGGCGGGACGCCGCGGACGTGCGTGACGCGGACGGCACGGACGGCCGGCAGACCCACGGTCGCGTCAGCAGCGACGGCCGGGAGGCCCGCGGTCGCCCCGGTGCCGACGGCCGGGAGGCGCGGCGCGGCTCCGGCAACGAGTCCAACGGCCGCCCCGGCACGGCCGGCGGCCGCGGTCGGACCGCCCGCCCGACACGCGGACGTCCGAGACGAGGGCGCTGAACGGTCAGGCCGGCCAGACACCGGAGCTGCCGCGACGGTGGCTGCCCACGAGGTGGGTGTCGACGATCCCGACGGCCTCCATGAGCGCGAACATCGTCGTGGGACCGACGAACGCGAAGCCCCGCTTCCGCAGGGCCTTCGCGAGCGCGACCGACTCCGGGCTCGTGGTCGGGACCTCGGCGACGCTCCGGGGCGCGGGTGTCGTCTCGGGCCGGAAGGACCACACGAACTCGGCCAGACCGCCCTCGTCGCGGAGGGCGATCGTCGCGTTCGCGTTCGTGATCGTCGCGAGCACCTTCGCGCGGTTCCGGACGATGCCCACGTCGGCCATGCAGCGGGCGACATCGGCCTCGCCGAAGGACGCCACCACGTCCGGGTCGAAGTCCGCGAATGCACGTCGGAACGCCGGTCGCTTCGCCAGGACCGTGCGCCAGCTGAGGCCGGACTGGAACGCCTCGAGGCTCAACCGTTCGTAGAGGCCGCGCTCGTCCCGGACGGGCATCCCCCACTCGGTGTCGTAGTACTCGCGGAGCAGCGGATCGGTCGCCGCCCATCGGGGGCGTGCCAGGCCGTCCTGGCCGCGGACGAGGTCGAGAACGGCGCTCCGCGCATCGGCGGGCACCGGATCAGCAGGCGGATCGGCAGGCACCGGATCGGCGGGCGTCGGATCGGCGGGCACGGGCACGGGCACGGGGTCGGCGGGCGTCGGGTCGGTCATGTGCCGATCCTCCCGGCCCCCACCGACAGGTGCCCGGCGCCGGCCGGGGGCTGGCCCTGGGCAGCGGAGGACGCGAGGAGCGGGTCGGGTGCGGCGCGTGGCGGTTCCGCGCCGCGCCTCCCGGCCGGGACACGACGGACGGGAGGGCCGTACCGGTGCCGGTACGACCCTCCCGTCGGGCGTGTGCGCGCGTCAGGCCAGCTCGTGGCCCTCGCCCGCGGCCTTCTCGACGTCCTCGCGCTCGAGGTTGCCGACGATGTCCTCCTCGGGCACCGGCGCCAGCCGGTCCCACAGGAAGAAGAGCAGCCCGAGGACGAGCATCGAGATGCCCGTCCACAGGTTGATCTGGATGCCGCCGGTCTTCTGTCCGTCGGTCGCGTGGTGCGCGATGCCCGTCAGCGTGACGATGATCCCGTACAGGACGAACAGGCCCCCGAGGATGCGGCGCAGGTCGAACCGACGGGTGGACGTGACGTACTCGCGCTTCTCGGCGTCCGTCATCGGAGCGCCCTCGCCACCGGGAGCGGTGCCCGGCTTGTTGGTCTCACTCATGGTGATCTCCTTGTCGAATCAGGACGGTCTACAGGAACGGCAGGTACAGGAGCACGCACAGGACGAGCGCAGCCGTCCCGAGCAGTGCCGGCGACCGGTACCAGGCGGTGTCCGTCGCGACCGAGTCGCCGTGCAGGTCGATCTTGCCGATGCCGTACACCAGCCCACCGAGCTCACGCTCGTCCCGCGGCTTCGTGAACATGCTGATGAGGAACCCGAACACGAGCACCGTGACGAACGAGATGATCGCGCCGTAGAGGGTCTCGGCGGTGCCCGTCGCGAAGAGCTTCGGGTTGACGAGGTAGGCGATCCACGTGACGGTCGGCGCGATGATGCCCGCGATGTACGACCACAGCGCCGCCGAGGTCGTCATGCGCTTCCACAGCAGGCCGAGGATGAACACGGCGAACAGCGGCGCGTTGAAGAACGAGAACAGCGTCTGCATGTACGTCATGATGTTCTGCGCCTGCGCAGCCAGGAACGCCGTCGCGATGCCGATGAGCACACCGACGATCGTCACCCAGCGCCCGGTCTTGAGGTAGTGCACGTCCGGCATGTTCGGCTTGATGTAGCGCTGCCAGATGTCGTAGGTGAATACCGTGTTGAAGCTCGACACGTTCGCCGCCATGCCGGCCATGAAGCTCGCGAGCAGCCCGGTCACCGCGACGCCGAGCACGCCCGTCGGCAGGTACATCTGGATGAGCTTCGGGATCGCGTCGTTGTAACTCAGCCCGGAGTGGTGCGCACCGGCGAGCTGGTTCCCGAGCGTCGCCGCGGCGATCAGACCCGGGATGACGACGATGAACGGGATGAACAGCTTCGGGAACGCCGCGATGAGCGGGGTCCGACGGGCGGCCGACATATTCTTCGCCGAGAACGCGCGCTGCACCTCGGTGAAGTTCGTGGTCCAGTACCCGAAGCTCAGCACGAAGCCGAGGCCGAGCACGATGGCGAGCCAGTTCGCCCCGATCGGGTTCGTCGTGTGCCCGATCGCCGTGCCCGCCCAGGTGGACAGGTGCCGCGCACCGTCGGTGTGCTCGACCGCCTTGGTGAGCCCGGACCAGCCACCGACACGGTGCAGGCCCACGATCGTCAGCGGGATGAGCCCGGCGATGATCACGAAGAACTGCATGACCTCGTTGTAGATCGCGCTCGAGAGCCCGCCGAGGGTGATGTACACGAGCACGAAGCCCGCGCTGACGATGATCGCGAGCCACTCGGGCCAGCCGAGCATCGCCTCGATGACGATCGCCATCGCGTAGAGGTTGATGCCCGCGATGAGGACGTTCGACACCGCGAACGCCAGGGCGTTGACGAGGTGCGGGGCCTTGCCGAACCGGCGGAGCATGAACTCCGGCACCGATCGCACCTTCGAGCCGTAGTAGAAGGGCATCATCACGAGGCCGAGGAACACCATCGCCGGCACCGCGCCGATGAGGTAGTAGTGCAGGGTCGCCATGCCGATCTGCGCGCCGTTCGCGGCCATGCCGAGGATCTCGGTGGCACCGAGGTTCGCGGAGACGAACGCCAGACCGGTGATCCAGGCGGGCATCGACCGGCCCGACAGGAAGAAGTCCATGCTCGTCCGGACCCGGCGACGGGCCGTGAAACCGATGCCGATGACCACCGCGAAGTACACGATGATCATCACGTAGTCGACCCAACTCAGATCGAGTTGGATCCCGTTCTGTCCTGCAGCGAGAACCATGTCAACTCCACGTCGAAGTGCTTGCGGGGCGGGGCCCGGGGACGGGCTCCGGAGACGCACTCGATCGTGTCGGCGCGCCTCCGTGTGGGGGCGGGAGCGGCTCGGAGCCGATCCGACCCGGAACGTTACACCTCAGGGAACCAGGTGGAACCTCTCCGCCGACTCTCGGTTTCGAGGCGTGTGACCGTTCACATCCGGTGAGGCGCACAGGGTGGGCTCGGTCGTTATCCTCGGAGGATGCCCGCGCCCCGCATCCTGGTCCTCAACGGTCCGAACCTCGACATCCTGGGACGCCGTGATCCCGCGCAGTACGGCATGGTCACGCTGCAGGAGCTCGAGGACCTGGTGCGGACGACCGCGGAGCCGCTCGGACTCGAGGTCGCCTTCCGACAGAGCAACCACGAGGGCGAGCTCGTCACGTGGCTCCACGAGGCGCTCGACGACCACGCCGGCGTCGTCATCAACCCCGCTGCCTACGCCCACACGTCGGTCGCGTTGCACGACGCGGTCGAGGCCCTGACGGTGCCCGTCGTCGAGGTCCACCTGTCGAACGTCTTCAAGCGCGAGCCGTTCCGCCACGTCGACCACGTCGCGACCGCGGCCACCGCCGTCATCGAGGGCGCCGGGGCCGACGGCTACCGGCTGGCGGTGCTCCACCTGGCGACGCTGCTCGGCTGATCACGTCGGGACCGCGCGCGCTGCCGGTCGACAACGCAGGAAACCGTCGCCGGGAGGGACGGCGCGAGCCCGCACCGCGCCTCCCGTCCTGCGTTCTCATCCGAGCCGCGGCAGGCGGCAGGCGGCAGGCGGCAGGACCGACTCGCGTCGACACCGCAGGAACCCGCAGCCAGGAGGCACGGGGCGCGGCCGCACCGCGCCTCCCGTCCTGAGTTGTCCGCTCCAGCAGGCGGCAGGATCGACTCGCGTCGACACCGCAGGAACCCGCAGCCAGGAGGCACGGGGCACGCCCGCACCGCGCCTCCCCGCGGTCGGCCGCAGGCCTACGTCGCCGGGTCCATCGCGAAGTACGCGCTCGTCATCGTGTCGTCGGCCGTGTCGCGGTCGGCGTCGTCGGAGACGCCGGTCGCGATCGACACCACGACGCTGTTGTACGCGAACCGCTCGACACCGACCGGCCGGACGTCGAGGGCGACGGTGAACCCGAACGCGGCCCCGGCGGGGATCGGGACGGCCACGACGAAGTCCTCCGCGAATCCCTCCTCCGGGGCCACGGGACGTGGGGTGACGGTCGCGGCGCTCATCCCCAGCGCGGTGGCCGTCACGCTGAAGGCGACGATGCGAGCCGCGGAGACCAAGGCGCCACCGGCGGGCAGCACGTCCGGCACGACCACCCGGACGACCGCGCCGGCGGGCGCGTCTGGTCCCGTGTTGCTGAAGGCCGTCGTCACGGAGTACGTCCTCCCGCTCTGCCAGAGCCACTGCTGGTGCTCGTCCAGGTACTCGAGCGGCCGCTCGACGAACGGCTGCCAGCCGCTCCCGGCAGCGTTCCCCACGTCGGTCACCGCGAGGTCCAGGACCGGCGTGGTCGTCACCTGCGCCACCGCGGGCGGCAGTCCCGCGACCGACGCGGTGAGCACGATGACCCCGGGATCGAGCGATGCGACGAGGCCGGTCGCGGTGGCCTGTCCCGCCGCGTCCGTCACCGCCGTCGCCGTGGTGGTCCCCGGCGTGCCGAAGAACGCCGGTCCGGACACGCTGAAGACGACGGTCTCCCCTGGCGACGGGGTTCCGCTCCCGGAGAGCACCGTCAACGTCGCGTCGGACAGCGCGCCGCCCGCGGGGCGCACCGATGCGCCGGTGAAGGCGAGGGTCGCAGTCGCTTCCGCACTCGCGGCAGCCGCCGGGGTCGCCACCACCACGCCGAGTGCAGGGACGCTCCATGCAGCCGCCGCGACCACCGCCCGCCGCGGTAACGAGGACGGCGGAACCACCGCCTCCCGTCCGGTGCCGTCATCGTCCGTGCTGCCCTGTCCCACCATGGCGTCCCTCCTGCGGGCCGCGACCGACCCGACGACCGGACCATAGGCTCGCCGACCGTCCTGGCGGCGCTTCGGGACCCCCGTTCCACCACCGACGTCACCCCATGCCTCGAGGGAGGTCACCCGCAGGCGCGTCGACAACGCAGGAAACCGCCGCCGGGAGGGAAGGCGCCCGCCCGCACCGCACCTCCCGTCCTGAATTGCCGCCCGCACCAGCCACAGGACCGGCCTACGTCGACAACGCAGGAAACCGCCGCCGGGAGGGACCGCCCCGGCCCGCACCGCGCCTCCCGTTCCTGAATCACCGACACCAGCCGCAGGAACGGCCCACGTCGACAACGCAGGAAACCGCCGCCGGGAGGGACCGCACCGGCCCGCACCGCACCTCCCGTCCTGAACTACCGACACGCACCGGCCGCAGGACCGGCCCACGTCGACAACGCAGGAAACCGCCGCCGGGAGGCACCGCCCAGGCCCGCACCGCGCCTCCCGTTCCTGAATCACCGACACACCGGGCCCGGTGGCCGCGGCCGGCAGGGACCGCGCCGCCGCCAGCGGGCCCGGCGGGCTGGTCGACGCGACGCGTCGGAAGGCTGGGCAGCAGAACGCCGCCCAGCGGAACGCGGCGCGTCAGAACTCGGCGGGCCGCCGCACATCCGCTCCGGCGAGCGCACCGAGGCGCCCGCTGCGGACGATCGGGAGCGCCCGCTGCACGGCCTGGTCGATGCGCAACTCGAGCTCGACGCTGCTCAGCTCGTACGACCCCTCGTGCTTGACGAAGTCCCGCTCGTTCCCGAACACCCCGATCGGCAGCGTCGTCGACTGGAAGAACCCGAACAACGGCCGCATCTGGTGCTCCACGAGCAGCGCGTGCCGATCGCTGCCGCCGGTGGCCGTGAGCAGCACCGGGGTGTCGACGAGCTCGTACTGCCCGACCCAGTCGAAGAACAGTTTGAACGCGCCCGAGTACGCCGCTCGGAAGGCCGGGCTCCCGACGACGAGGACGTCGGCGGTCTCGACCGCCTCCAACGCAGCTCGTGTCGCCGCCGCCATGCTGTCGCGGGTGGGCGCGGCGCCGAGGTCGGCGAGCACGGGTCCGATCTCGACGACCGTGGTGCGGGCGTCCTCGAACTCGGCGGCGAACCGGTCCACGGTCGCGCGCACGAGCGTCGACGTCCGGGACGGGTCCGAGGGACTCCCGCTCACACCGACGATCCGGGGGCTGCTGCTCGTCATGCGCCGATGCTCACACGCCCGGCCATGGACGAGCCGCGATGTGACGACATGTGTCGAGGAACGGTGACCGGCACAGCGCCGGATCGGACCGCCCCCAGCCCGATCGCGACAGGCGGTCCGGCCCCACTCCCGGTCCCCGCCGACCGCTCGCGCGTAGCGTCGGTCGCGGTTCGGCGCGCCCCGGACCGCACCGACGACCGGGAGGCACGACCGCGGCATGCAGACCTTCCTGCCCTATCCGGACTTCCGTGCCTCAGCGGAGTCGCTCGACGACAAGCGCCTCGGGAAGCAGCGCGTGGAGACCCTGCAGGTGATGCGGGCGTTGACGTTGCCCGGGTACGGCTGGCAGCACCACCCGGTGGTCGCGATGTGGCGGGGCTTCCGACCAGCGCTCATGGCCTACCAGGACGCGACGTGCACGGTCTGGCTCGAACGGGGCTACGCCGACACGTGCCTCGGCAAGACGTTGATCGACCTCGGCCGGGTCGAGGAGGACCTCGAGGCGTACGAGCACGGCGACGTGACCATGCCGCCGTGGTTCGGGGACGAGGCCGTACACCGATCGCACCGCTCGAAGCTCGTGCAGAAGGCGCCGGAGTTCTACCGGGAGCGGTTCCCGGACGTGCCGGACGACCTGCCGTACACGTGGCCGGGCGAGACGGTCCGCGCGGAGGCGGCGCACACGCCCGAGGCCGACCTCGACTGACACCGCTCCGCGGGCGGAGTACGCGCGGTCCGACGCCCGGGAACGGCAGAGCCGGCCCCGCCACGGTTCAGGGGGGTGTCGTCGTAGGGTCAGGGGTTCGTACGACGACGCCGTGGCGGAGCCGGCTGCCTGAGCGCGACCACGAGGGCCGTGCTCCCCGCCGGGCGCTCAGGGTGCGTCCGGCGGAACGCGTCGATGACCGATCAGGGGGTGGTCACCGGCGCGGGTCCGAGGTGTCAGGAAGTGCGGCGATCGCCTCCGAGGGGGTGGCGGGCCGGTTCGGCGGACATCGGGAGGACGGCGCTGCCGACCGTCGCCAGGATCCCGGCGACCGCGACGACCGCGAGCGGCACGAGTGTCAGCCCGCGCGCCGCACCGAAGCCGAGCGCGAGGATCGTCGCGGGGGCCGGCAGGAGCTGCACCGCGTGGAACCGGGAGGTCCGGGTCGCGGGGCGCAGCGCCGGACTCGCCAGTCGCTGCTCGCTCGTGTCCGTCATGTCCTCCATTGTGCGGACCCCGGGCTGTCCGCGGAAGGGGGGACACGCCCCCCGAGATGGAGTAGACCGTCTAGTACACCCCTCCGGATCAGACGGCGAGGGCGCGGACCGTGTGGACGGCTGCCGCGATGGCGTCCACCACGGCGGCGGCGCCGTCCGGCCCGAGGTGCTCGTCGAACGTGAACCGCACGGCGGTGCGAGCGACCTCCTCCGGCAGCCCGAGCGCCGCGAGCACGTGCGACGTCTCCGTGCTGCCGGCCGCGCACGCGCTGCCCGCCGACGCCAGGATCCCCTGCTGCTCCAGCTCGAGCAGGACCGTCTCGCCGTTCGTGCCCGGCAGGCAGAACGACGCGTGGCCCGGGAGGCGCTGCTCGCGCGACCCGGTCAGCACCGCGTCGGGTACGCGGTCCAGGACACCCGCGACGAGGACGTCCCGCGCCGACTCGGCGACCGCGGCAGCGTGCGCACGTCGCTCGAGCGCGAGTTCGAACGCCCGGGCCAGACCGACGGCACCGGCGACGTCCTCGGTGCCCGAGCGGACGCCACGTTCCTGCCCACCGCCGTGCAGGAGCGGCTCGATCGGGACGCCCCGACGCACCGCGAGCGCGCCGATCCCCTTCGGGGTGCCGAGCTTGTGTCCGGACACGCTGACCGCGTCCGCGCCGAGCACGTCGAGCCCGACGGGCAGCCACGGGGCGGACTGCACGGCATCGCTGTGCAGGGGGACGCCGACGGCGTGGGCGACCGCGGCGAGCGCCGGGATGTCCTGCACCGTGCCGATCTCGTTGTTCGCGTGGGCGACGCTGACCAGCGTGGTGTCCGGCGTGAGCGCGGCGGCCAGGTCGGCCGGGTCGAGCCTCCCGTCCGACCCCACCGGCAGGAGGTCGACGGTGAAGCCGTGGTGCCGTACCAGGTGGTCGCAGCTCGCGAGGACGGCGTCGTGCTCGGTCGGGAGGGTGAGCACCCGGCGACCGCGCGGCGCGGCGAGCGCGATGCCCTTGACCGCGGTGTTGTCGGACTCGGTACCGCCGCTCGTGAACACGACCTCGGCCGGTCGGCAGCCGAGCGCGCCGGCGACCACCGCCCGCGCCGCGGCGAGGCCCTGCGCGGCCCGGGCACCGACCTCGTGGGCGGACGAGGGGTTGCCGAAGTCGCCCGTGAGCCAGGGCCACATCGCCTCGAGGACCTCGCGGCGGACGGGCGCGGTCGCGGCGTGGTCGAGGTACACGGCCGTCCTACCGATCGCGCGGGGCCGTGGCGACGTCGGGCTCGACGACGACGTCGAGCCCGAGGTCGAGTGCCCGGGCCGAGTGCGTGAGCGCTCCGACGGACACGATGTCCACGCCGGTCGCCGCGATGGCCGCGACGGACTCGAGCGTCACGCCACCCGACGCCTCGACGAGGGCGCGACCGCCGACGAGCGCCACGCCCGCACGGAGCATGTCCGGCGTGAAGTTGTCGAGCATGATCGTGTCGACGCCGGCGCCGACCACGGGTTCGATCTGGTCGATGCGGTCGACCTCGACCTCGAGGTGGACGGTGTGTCCGAGCCGCTCCCGCGCTGCGCGGATGGCCTCCTCGATCGGGACGCCCCGGGCTGCGAGCACCGCCAGGTGGTTGTCCTTGGCGAGCACCGCGTCGGACAGCGACGTGCGGTGGTTGTGTCCGCCCCCGCAGCGGACCGCGTGTCGCTCCAGCGCGCGGAGGCCGGGCGTCGTCTTGCGGGTGTCGACGATGCGAGCACGGGTGCCGGCCACCGCCGCGACGTAGCGCGCGGTGACCGTGGCGATGCCGGACATCCGCTGCACGAGGTTGAGGGCGACGCGTTCCGCGCGGAGCACCGACCGCGCGGCACCGGAGACGATCGCGAGCGTGTCGCCGGCCGCGAACGTGGCGCCGTCCGCACGCTCGAGTGTGACGACGATGCCGGGGTCGACCGCGGCCATGACGGCGGCGAACACGGCACCGCCGCTGAGCACGCCCGGCTCGCGCGGGGCCAGGGTGGCGGTGGCCGTGGCGTCGGCGGGCACGAACGCCTCGCTCGTGACGTCGCCCCAGGGGGCGTCCTCCTCGAGGGCGGTCTCGATGACGCGACGCAGCGCATGCGGCGGGATCGCCCCGACGGCGGTGGGGGTCGTGGGCGCGGCGGCAGTGGCACCGGTCGTGATGTCGGTCATGCAGGAACTCCCTGTCGTGGTGCGGTGGTGGGGACCGTGCGGGACACGGTCCCCTGCGTCGTCGACACCCAGGCGAGGGGCCGCGCCTGCGCGGGGTCGGTGCCGGGGTGGTCGGTGCGAGCGTGGGCGCCGCGGGACTCGGTGCGGGCCGCCGCCGCGTGGGTGACGAGGCGGGCGAGGGTCAGGAGGTTGCGGTCCTCGAGGGCGCCGACGCTCGGCGTCTGGGCCGCGACCTCGAGCGCCGCGAGGTCCCGCGCGGCGCCGGCCAGTCCGTCGGCGTCGCGGAGCAACCCGACCCGGTCCTCCATGACGGCTTGGAGCGCCGGACGCACGCGGGCCTCGTCGACCGGTGCCGGGCCTCCCGGCCGGGAGGCCCGGTCCGGGTCCGCCACGGACGTGACCGCGAGTGCGTGCGGACCCCGCAGGCGCGGCCGTGCCGGCCGCGGGACGTCGAGGGCGTCGGCGGCGCGCACGCCGAAGACGAGCCCCTCGAGCAGGGAGTTCGACGCCAGGCGGTTCGCGCCGTGGACGCCGGTGCAGGCCGCCTCGCCGACCGCGGACAGGCCCGGGAGGCTCGCCCGGCCCTCGACGTCGGTCGCGATCCCGCCCATCGCGTAGTGCGCCGCCGGCGCGACGGGCACGGGTTCGCGCGTCCAGTCGAACCCCGCCGCGCGCGTGGCTCGGGTCAGCCCCGGGAACCGGATCGGGAGCGTGGCACCGAGCGCGGTGGCGTCGAGCATCACGGGATCCCCGCCCTGCGCGCGCATCGCGGCCGCGATGCCGCGAGCGACCACGTCGCGGGGTGCGAGCTCCGCGTCGGGGTGCACGTTCGTCATGAAGCGGCGCCCCGCCTGGTCGCGGAGGACCGCGCCCTCCCCGCGCACTGCCTCGGAGACCAGGCCGCCGCCGGGGACCGCGAGGCGGGTCGGGTGGAACTGCACGAACTCGAGGTCCGCGAGGACGGCACCGGCACGCCACGCGGCCGCCACGCCGTCCCCCGTCGCCACGAGCGGGTTCGTGGTGTGTCGGTAGAGGTGCCCGGCCCCACCCGTCGCGAGGACGACCGCGTCGGCGGCGATGCGCAGCGGTTCGCCGAGGAGGTCGAGGACGTCCACGCCGCGGACGGCGCCCTCGTGCACGACCAGGTCGACGAGGAACGTCCGCTCGAGGATCGTGACGTGGCGGTCGAGCAGCGCGCGGACGAGCGCTCGTTCGATCGCCGCGCCGGTCGCGTCGCCGTCCGCGTGCAGGATGCGACGGCGGCCGTGGGCGGCCTCGACACCGCGCGTCAGGTCGTCGCCGTGCACCTCCTGGCTCGCCGGGTCGCGGGTCCGGTCGAACGCGATGCCGATCGCGAGGAGGTCCCGGACGCGAGCCGGTCCGTCGGCGCAGAGGACCTCGATCGCGTGCTGGTCTCCGGCTCCCGCACCGGCGGCGACGGTGTCCGCGACGTGGGCGCCGACCGAGTCGTCCGCGCCGAGCGCGACCGCGATGCCGCCCTGTGCGTACGTGGTCGCCGCGTCGGTGAGGGCGCCCTTCGTCACGAGGGTGACGTCGTGTCGTCCGCTGGCACGGACGGCGGTGGTGAGGCCCGCGATGCCGGAGCCGACGATGACGACGTGCATCAGGCCTCCCGGCCTGCGTCGAGGGGACGGGTGGGGGCGCTGTCTCTTATA